>JAOZLS010000012.1 GCA_029934705.1 Bacteroidales bacterium
AGGACACCCTGATTAACAGTCAGGTGCTCTAACCAGCTGAGCTAAGGAGGAATGTTTTTGTTAAATGCTCGGCAAAAGTAACACGTTTTTTCAAAAAAAAAAATATATTTGTAGAAAATTTTAATAAACTTTTAAAAAAATAATATATGAGTTTGATAGTAGTTGGGAGTGTAGCCTTTGATGCAATAGAAACTCCTTTTGGAAAAACGGACAAAATTATTGGCGGAGCAGGTACTTATATTAGTCTAGCGGCCTCATACTTTGGTACTAAGCCTAAAGTAATATCTGTAGTAGGAGATGATTTTCCTCAAGAATATTTAGACCTTTTAGAAAAACATGATGTTAATACTTCAGGAATTGAAATTAAAAAAGGTGAAAAATCTTTTTTCTGGTCGGGACGTTATCATAACGATATGAATTCTCGCGATACTTTAGTAACAGAACTAAATGTATTAGAAAATTTTGATCCTCAAGTTCCAGATGATTTTCAAGGTGCTGAGTTTTTAATGTTAGGGAATTTAGCTCCAACGGTTCAAAGAACTGTAATTGAAAGGTTGACAACTAAACCAAAATTAATTGTGCTGGATACAATGAATTTTTGGATGGACATTATGCTCTCTGAGTTGAAAACAACAATTAGCATGGTTGATGTTTTAGTTATTAACGACGAAGAAGCAAGACAACTTTCGGGTGAATATTCACTTGTGAAGGCAGCTAAAATTATTAGAGCAATGGGACCAGAATTCTTAATTATAAAGAAAGGTGAACATGGTGCTTTATTATTTGGAGAAAATGAAATGTTTTATGCTCCAGCCTTGCCTTTAGCCGAAGTTTTTGATCCAACTGGTGCTGGCGACACTTTTGCTGGAGGATTTATTGGATATTTAGCTAAAATGAACGATGTTTCTTTCGATAATATGAAAAATGCTGTAATTATGGGTTCTGCAATGGCTTCTTTTACTGTTGAAAAATTTGGAACTGAAAAAATTCAAAATCTAACACAAGAAGAAATTTACGAAAGAGTTCAAAAATTTATAGACTTGGTTAAATTCGACCACAGTATAAATCAGTAAATAATAAAAAAGCTGTTTCAAAATAAAAAATGAAACAGCTTTTTTCTAAATGTAAATATCATGAGTTATATTTCGGTTGATGTAGAAAGCGATAACCCAAGCCCAGCAAATGGGAGTATGGTTTGTTTTGGTGCTGTATTAGTTTCGGATACTTCTAAATCATTTTATGGACAAACAAAACCTATTTCGGAAAACTGGAATGAAGAAGCACTCGCTATAAGCGGTTTTACAAGAAAAGAGCATGAAACTTTTGAAGATGCAAAAATAACAATGGCAGATTTTGCATTATGGGTTGAGGAAGTTAGCATCGGACGACCTATTTTTATAAGCGATAATCCTGCTTTTGATTGGCAGTGGATAAATTTCTATTTTCACAAATTTATTGGTCATAATCCTTTTGGGTTTTCAGCCAGAAGAATAGGCGATTTGTATTGCGGCATTGTTAAGGATTCTACCAAAAATTATGAATGGAAAAAGAAATACAGAAAAACTAAGCACGATCACAACCCTGTTAATGATGCAAAAGGAAATGCCGAAGCAATTATTGAATTTCAGAAGCTAGGACTTAAAATAAAATTATAGGATTACCTGTTTAAATCGTATTCAACCTTTAAAAAATAAAAAAACACACAATATTAAATTTACAATTTTCAACATTAAACGATATTTTGACCTGTTTCACATCTATAAAAAATAGTGTACACTTTTCTTAGTGTTACTTTGTGAAATTTACTTTGTGAGACTTTGTGGTTAATTTCTATTTTTAAAAAATACTAAATCATTCAATCAGGACTTCGAGACCTAAATGGCTAACCCTATAAAATTAGAAAGTATTTTGTTTCTTTAAATTTTCAAACTACTCCCTAAAAATAAATTTCCTATTAATTTTCTCTAAATTAAAACTTGTTTAATATAGGGGATAGCCGTATATTTATTGTCATAAATATAAAGGTTATGAGACTAAATACTACAATAATTTTATTATTAGCAATTTTTCAAATTAGTTCAAAAGCTTATACTCAAGATTTTAGGCTAAAAGAAAACTTATCCACAACGCAGTCGGTTTTTATTCATACCGATAAAGAAAATTATTATGCTGGAGATACAATCTTCTTTAAAGCTTATGTATTAAACAATAAAAATCAGGCAGATAGCGGAGTATATAATCTTTATGTTGATTTGCTATATCCATCGGGATATAATAAATTTAATAGTATTTTATTGCAAGAAAATGGTTTTGCAAACGGACAGTTTATTTTGTCGGATACAATATCGGGTGGTGCATATATACTTAGGGCATATACCAATTATATGAGAAATTTTGATGCGTCACAGTTCTTTTTTAAGCCAATAAGTATTAATAATGAAGAGAGATATTTTTATGAGAAAAATCTTCTGCAAAAAACGAAAAAATATATACGTATCCAGAATAATGTAAAATTTAAACTTTATGTTGAAGGAGGAAATCTGCTATTAAATAAAGAAAATAAAATATATTGTAATTCCGAAGACAATATTCTTCTACAAAAACCTTTTAAAGGTATTGTTTATGGAAAGAATAAAGAAATTATTGCAAATTTTAATTCAGAAAAACCGTTCTTTTTTATTACACCTAAAAAAGATGAAAATTATAAGGTTAATATTGAATATGGCAAAGAAAAATTCAGCCTAAAGTTACCAGAAGCAAAAAAAAATAAATTCAATATTAATTATTTAGAAGTTAAAAATAACAAACATTACTTTATTATTAAAAATAACAAACCGCAAACTTTTGATACAATTTCACGAACTGTAATCTGTTATGTAAAAAGGGGAAATAATCTAATTCTTACTAAAAAACTAATTGCTATAAATAGCGATACTAAGTTTAATATTAATTCAAATAAAATACCACAAGGAATTATTACTATTACTGTTACCGATATTAATAATAATGAATTGTCGGAATTAAATTTCTTCAATAAAAATACAGAAGGAAATATTGCAAAAATAGAAACGAAAGAAACTAATGATAATTTAGCAATAAGCTTTTCTAATAAAAACAAGCTTTCAAATGTCTCGGTATCGGTAGTTTGTAATTTAGATACAAATTACAATAATAGTTTTTATACAAATATAAAAAGACATACAGAGCTATGTGCTGCTAATTCAATATTTAATAATAACGAGTTAAAGCCAAATATAAAGGTTGGTAGCATAAATGCTGCTACAATAAATACTAATTTTAAGGAAGAAAAAAATAAACGGTACAAAAACTATTTGGGAGTTAAAATACAAGGAAAAGTAACATCTCAAATGTTAAATATTCCAATTAAAAATCAGGAAGTTTTTTTATTTGTGCTAAATAAATTTAACGATATTTATACAGTAAAAACAGATAATAAAGGTAAGTTTATGTTTGATAATTTACAATATTACGACACTTTAGATGTAAATATTGAAGCATACAAAACAGACGAAAAAAACGGTTTTTTAATTATAATAAAAGAAGATACAGCTGTTAAAACCAGTGTTTTTACAATAAATGATGTTGAAAATTTAAAAAAAGGAAGAAAAGATTACAAGAAACGGTTTCAATATGTAAAAAAAGATTCAACAAATAAATCCAGTTCTATTCATGGTAATGCCGACCAAGTAATTGATTTTAGTAAGATTGGAGCAGGTGCTTATTCAAATGCTCTCCAAGTAATTGATGCTTATGTTCCAGGTATTTCAGAATTTGGTGAATCAAGTTTGCGAGGTAGGAATAGTATAAATTTAAGTAATGAACCTCTATATTTATTAGATGATATACCAACTAATAAATCAAATATTGGAAATATAAGTCCGCAAGATGTTGATAGGGTCGAAATTCTTAGAAGCCTTGGTAAAACAGCCATTTATGGTTCAAGAGGTGCAAATGGGGTTATCGCAGTTTATACAAAAAAAGGAAGCTTTTCAAATATAGGTAAAGTTCATATTCGCTTGTTAGGTTTTCTGTCCGAAGTTGAATTCTTAGGTAAAGCTAGTGAAATTAATAATATTGAAACAACAATTTATTGGAACCCAATGTTAAAAACAAACACAAAAGGTGAAGTAAAATTTAATGTAAAATTACCAACTGGCAAATATCCGTACAATATAATTATACAAGGAATAACAGATACTGGTGAAACAATTTATATTAATCGTTTATTTGAACATAGATAATCGCTTGCCCAAATTTATTAAAGGATAAATAGCAATTAAAAAACCAACCGAGGAAGCAGAAAAGAATGTTACAATAAAATCGGATAATTTTATATCGATAGGGTAAGCACTTACAATATAATTCCCTTCGGCAGGAAAACGTACAATCTCGAATAATTCTTGAGCATAACTAATTGCACCACCAATAAAAATGCCTATTAATGCACCAATTATAGAAATTAACCAACCTTCTAGTAGAAAAACCTTTTTTATTAAACTTAATTTAGCTCCCATGCTCATTAAAGTTTGAATATCTTTTTTCTTTTCAATAATAAGCATTGTTAGCGAACCTATAATACTAAATGATGCAACAATAATAATAAATAGCATAATTAAAAAAGAAGCTATACGTTCAGTTTTCATAACTTTATAAACATCGAACTGCTCATAAACAGTTTTTATTTCGAAATTGCCACCAAGTTTTGTTTTTATTTCATTTTTAATATCTAAAATGTTGGCATTATCGTATGTAAAAATTTCTAAACTGCTAACTTCATTTTTTTTTCTAATCATTAATTTTCTTGCAGTTTCAATAGAAACAAAAATATAACTTTCGTCAATAAAATTATCTACAGAAACAATTCCCGAAGGTAATATCGAAGTAGTAATAAAAGATTCCATAGGATTAGCAACACTCACAAATTTCCGGTTAGGTAACCAAATAGAAAAGGATGAGTGTGCCCTAACCGATATTCCAAGTTCGTAAGCAATACCTATTCCTATAACACCTATACTATATTTTCCATCTTTAAGCAAAAAATCGCCCTCAATAAGTTTATTATTCATTCCTGTGTTAAGCACATAATTATCTGTAACACCTTTTAACCTACATATTTTTTGTCTGCCTTCCAATTTTATAAGAACATTGTCTTCCACAACTTCCACAACATCTTTTACACCAGTAATTTCTTTTATTTTATTAATAGCATTTTCGTCTATAATAAAAGTTTTACCTTTGGTAGAAGTAATATTCAAATCGGGAGCATAAACAGCAATTTGTCCATTTATGAGTTTTGCAAAACCATTAATCGACGATAAAACAATAATAAGTGCGGCCGTTGCAATAGCAACCACAGCAACCGAAATGCCCGAAATAATATTTATGGCATTCCTATTGTTTTTAGAAAACAAATATCTTTTAGCTATAAAAAAGGATAAATTCATTTAAAATTAAGCTATATAGTAAATTCTTAAATTAAAGAAGTTTTTCAATTTTTTCGGCATAATCTAACGAATCATCAATATAAAAAGCTAATTCAGGAACAATTCTTAGCTGATTTTTAATTTTTTTACCCAAATCATAACGAATTGTAGATTTTTTATCGTTAATTATTTTCATAACTTCTTCACGTTTTTCGGGAGGAAAAATGCTAATATAGTTTTTTGCAAAACTAAGGTCGGGCGAAATTCTTACTACAGTAACACTTATTAAGCAATTAGAGTATGTAATTGAATTTTGCTGAAAATAAATACTTATTTCTTTTTGTATAAGTTTTGCAACTTTTAATTGTCTTGTCGATTCCATTTTAATATATTTTAAAACACAAAAGTAAACATTCTTTAGAAGAATGAGCAAGCACTTTCAAAAAATTATTATATTTGACAAAATAACAAAAAAATAAAATTATGTTTCCAAAAGAAATTTATATCAAAAGAAGAAGAGAACTTGCCAAAATAGTTGGTGATGGACTTCTAATTTTCCCAGGTAACCACGATGTGCCTTTTAATTATCCAGCAAATATCTATTTGTTCCGTCAGGACAGTAGTTTTTTGTATTTTTTTGGCGTAAATAATCCAGATATGTTTGGTATTATTGATACCGAAGCAGATGAAGATATTTTATTTGGTAATGACATCGACATTGATGACATTATTTGGATGGGAGAGCAACCAAAATTAAGTGAATATGGTGAAAAGGTGGGCATAAAAAATACAATGTCAATGCAAAAAGTTGATGATGTAATAAAAAAAGCACTTTCACAAGGAAGAAAAATTCATTACTTAAACCCTTATCGTGCATCTAATAAATTACAGTTAGAAGCTTTACTTGGAATTCCTGCAGCAGAATTAGAAAATAACTTTTCGCTCGACCTTACACAAGCAGTAATACAACTTCGTTCTATAAAAGATAAATACGAAATTGATGAGATAGAACGAACTGTTGATGTTGCCTACGAAATGCACACTGCCGCAATGAAAATGGCTAAACCTGGTGTTGTAGAAGCCGAAATTGCTGGAAGAATTGAAGGAATTGCTCTTTCTAACGGTGGTCCAGTATCATTTCCAGTAATTTTATCGCAAGACGGACAAATTCTTCACAATCACAACCATAATAATATTCTTGAAGAAGGAAGACTTATGGTTACCGATGCAGGAGCTGAATCTCCAATGCGATATACTAGTGATATTACAAGAACAATACCTGTTTCGGGTACTTATACTGATAAACAAAAAGCTATTTACGAAACTGTTTTAAAGGCTAATACTGAAGCAATAAAAATGCTAAAACCGGGTGTTTTTTATAAAGACATTCATTTAGCTGCTGCAACGATTATTACTACTAGGCTTAAAGATATTGGTTTAATGAAAGGCGATGTTGATGAGGCTGTCAGACAGGGAGCACATGCTTTATTTTTTCCTCATGGTTTAGGACACATGATGGGAATGGATGTACACGACCTCGAAGGTTTAGGCGAAACCAATGTTGGTTACGATTCTACTGTTGAAAGAAGCGACCAGTTTGGACTTGCATTTTTACGATTAGCAAAAGCTCTTGTTCCAGGTAATATTTTAACTATTGAACCAGGTATTTATTTTATTCCAGCATTAATTGATATTTGGAAAAACGAAAATAAATTTACTGAATTTATTAATTACGAAATGGTCGATAAATATAGAGACTTTGGTGGAATTAGAATCGAAGACGATATTTTAATAACTGAAACTGGACACAGATTATTAGGAAAACCAATTCCTAAAACTGTTAACGATATTCAAGAAATGATGAAACAGTCGATGTAAAATAAAGACATCTATAAAAATTAAAACCGCAAATTAATAAGGACACTCTTCTTTATATATTTGCGGTTTCTTTTGTTTATTAAACTCTTGCAATTGGTACCAATAATTGGTATATTTGTATAAAATAATAATTATGGCAAAAAACACTTCAATATTATTAGGAGATTATTTTAATAAATTTATAAATGAACAAATAACAACTGGTAGGTTCTCATCAGCAAGTGAGGTTATTAGGTCTGCGTTAAGAATGTTTGAAGAAGAAGATAATAAAAAGAAAGAGTTAATTAAAGAACTGAAGAAAGGTGAAAAATCTGGATTTATTGAGAATTTTAATAAAGATGATTTTTTAAGTTCAATGCATAGTAAATACACAAGTAGTGAATTATAAAATAAGTATTGAAGCAGGAGTCGACCTTGAAAAAATTTGGGCATATACTTATGAAACTTGGTCGCTTGAACAAGCTGATAGATATATAAATCAAATATTTGAAGAAATTGAATACATATCTACTAAGCCTGAAAATGGAGACGATTTTAGTTACATTAGAAAAGATTATATGAGAACTAAAGTTAAATCTCATTTGATATTCTATAAAGTTTCTGAAAAGACTAATATAGTTGAGATTATACGTATTCTTCATCAACAAATGGATATTGAAAATAGGCTAAAATAGATAACAGGTTTTGATTATTGTTACAGTTATTATTTTTCCCAAAAACAATAATTGATATTCAAGAAATGATGAAACAGTCGATGTAAAATAAAGACATCTATATAAATTTAAACCGCAAATTAATAAGGACGCTTTTCTTTATATATTTGCGGTTTATTTTGTTGCTATACCTTTAATCTTGTAAACTAAAATATTAAAAAATACGTTAATTGAATACAAAAGTAATATTATATATTAATGGTTATATTTAAATGAAAATATTATTAAACACAGGGACTGGGGCTAAAATGCTTGATTCCGAAAATATTATAAATTGCAAGGCAGATGGCAAATACACCAAAGTTTATTTTAATAATTTTATTGGTGAAAAAGAATGTTTTAATTCAAGTTTTAATATTACTGAATTAGAAAAATTATTGCCCGAAGATGTTTTTTTTAAATGTCACAGAAGTGTTTTAATTAATTTAAAGTGTTTTGACGAATATATTAATCCAACAAATAGGATTGTTTTAACTTGTGGTACTGTAATTACATTAGCACGTTCTAGAAAGCCTATGTTTAAAGCAAAGCTATTAAAATTTATTGAAAAATGTAACTTAACCGAAATTTAATACTGTTCATGTGTTTAGGTGTTCCAATTTATGTTTAATTTAATACATTTCATTCCTTTATTTGCTAATTTAGAGGTTTATTAAGTTATTAACTTCATATTTGCAAATATAATTGTTGCAACAGTTTTTATTAAACACATTTTATAAACACTTAAATTTTTAACAGAATGAATAAACTTACAATAATTTTAGTTTTTTCAGTTTTTACAATAATTGTATTTACTAGTTGCGAAAAAAAAGAATTTAGTCCGGATTCTAATATTATAAATGAAGCAAAAGAATACGAAAGTATTAATAATTATGATAAGCTTTCAATAACAGATATGCCAAAACTTAAAGTTGTAAATGGAGCTTTATATTTTTCTAATACAGAACAGTATTTTAAAACCACAGCTATTGTTAGTAAAATGACTGAAATAGAACTCGATAATTGGGAGAAACAACTTGGATTTGTATCATTAAGAACAATAATGAACCAGGCTTATCTGGAATTAAACGAAGCAAAAACAAGAGCTGATATTGACAAAATTGTTACAGCGAATAAATGTGTTTTTAAATTAATAAAGAATAATCAAAATGAAGATGAAATAATTGAAATAATTAAAGCCCCTGTATATTTAGCGATTTGTAATAGTAAAGGAATATTTATCGAAAATGAAAAAGTAACAAAAGTTACAAGAACTTATACACTACAAACTAATGTAAAAAATATATCTAAAATAGAAACTTTTTCAGATGAAAATATTGAATCTTTTCAAAATAAAAAGGAATATTCAATATGTAAGTATATTTTGGATGAAAATATTGAGGAATTAAACCCTTCAGATAAAGGAAGCGATGTTACTGAAAGTTTAACTAAATATCATGGATTAAAGTATCATGAGAATAATAGACGAAGATGCTATATCGACTTTTCTGCTGTTAATTTACGGGGAACAAGTGCAGATTATAAATACACTATAAGTACTTATTATTCGATAGTTTCAATTTATGGAAAAAAGCGTGTACTTGGAGTCTATTATCGTTACAATACAGATTTAACTTTATTTAACGCATCGTTTGGTGTAGCAAGAACTGATGGGCTAAATTGGCCTGAAGTTTCATTGTCAACAATAAATGCAGACGATAGTCGTGAAATTAAAAGAAGCTATTATTATGGAACAATATCTACTTTAATACCTAATTGGACTCCAACTATGTATTATAGTAGTTATAATGGTAAGGCAACTAGTAGAGGAATTGGTACAGAAACTGTTGAAATTTCATTTTAATTAAATAAAAAATTACTAAAAATCACTAAAATATATAAAAATGAAAAATAAAATTATTATAATACTTTTGTTAGTATTACCTTTTAGTCTTCATGCACAATACAAATTAAACATAAATGGAGCAGTAGGAATAGAAAATGGATATTTAATTTCATCTATAAATTTAGATAAAAATATTAATACTCCTGCTTATGGTTATCAAGTTGGGCTAGTTAACTCGTATTCGTTTAAAAAAAATAGTTTAAATGTAGATTTATCTTATATTATAAAAAAAGATAATAGATATTTTGATAATAAAAAAACAACTTATAAATATCATTATATTACTATTCCAGTATATTATGGGATACAAAAAAATAAAATTGGTTTTAATTTAGGTTTTACAAATAATTTTGCATTAAATATAGAAAAAGTTCCTTCTGACTTTTTTATAAATAAATACAACGTAAGCCTTTTGTTAGGAGGCACATATAAAATTAATGAAAAACTGAATTTTCGCCTAGACCTTTTGCACGACATTACCCCTTTTGATTATATTTACAGTTACAATGGTTCTGAAAAAGATATTTTAGGCTCTTATTATATGTATAATGCAATGTTTGGTTTAAGTTATACTATTTTTGACAAAAACAATTAACGATATTCAAGAAATGATGAAACAGTCGATGTAAAATAATATTAACTATTTTACTAATGACTATTGATTAATCAATAGTCATTTTTTTGTTATTACTATTTATTAAAAAAAGCACAGCATAATAACAAAAAGCTAAATAGTGATTAAAAAAGTTGTATCTTTGAATAAAAATTAATACAAATGAACGAATTTAAAGAAAAATATATAAATCCATTTACCGATTACGGCTTTAAACGGCTTTTTGGCGAAGAACCAAACAAGGATTTGTTAATGGATTTTTTAAATGAACTACTAAAAGATCAAGAAGGAAAAATTACAGAATTATCTTATTTACCAAATGAAAAACTACCAATTTCAGTAGGAGATAGAAGAGCAATTTTTGATATTTACTGCACAAATGAACAAGGCGAACAATTTATTGTAGAAATGCAAAAAGCTGAGCAAAAATTTTTCAAAGACAGAACAATTTTTTATTCAACTTTCCCAATCCAAGAACAAGCACGAAACAAAGACCGATTTTGGAATTTTGAATTAAAAGCCGTTTATACTATTGGGATTTTAGACTTTGTATTTAAAGAAAGCGATCCTAATAAATATAGGCATGATGTAAAACTAACAGAGCAAGAAACAAAAGAAGTTTTTTACGAAAAGTTGAACTACATTTATCTAGAAATGCCTAAATTTCAAAAAACAGAGAAAGAATTAAAAACTCGCTTTGAAAAATGGATGTTTGTTTTAAAAAACTTACCAAAACTTGAAAGAATGCCCATTGAATTAAAAGAAAAAATATTTTTGAAACTTTTTAAAACCGCTGAAATAGCAAAATTGAAACCAGAAGAATACAAACAATATGAAGCAAGTGCTAATGCATACAGGGATATATTTAATATAAAAAACACTTATCTTGAAAAAGGAATTGAAAAAGGAGAAATAAACAAAGCTAAAAAAATAGCTTTGGAAATGATAAAAGATAATGAACCTTCTGAAAAAATAAAGAAATATACAGGATTAACAAAAGAAGAAATTAACGAGTTGAAAAAATGAAAAAAAAGGACAATTAATTAATTGTCCTTTTTTTTGCTATTCAATTATCATTAGTCAATAATCAATTTTTTAAAGGTTTACCTAAATGGTAATTTAAACCTACTACATATTGGGTGTAGTTATATTTCTTTTCTATTTTGTTTAGTATCAGGTAATTATAGAAAGATAAATCAATAAATAACCTTTTTGAAATTATTTTTAAAGGAAGTTCAACACCAGCTCCCATGCCATGATACCATAAACCCTCTTTTGTATATGGATCTAAAATATCGCAAGTACAATAATCACCTTTATTTATTGACATGTCAATAAACATTTTTATAGAATACGGCGTTTTATGCAAAAAATCATATTGCACAAACATTCCGTATATTTTGTTGTACTCATTATCAACACGAGTACCTGATGAAAATATATTTAATACCTGAACGCCTAACTGAATATTTTTACTTAATGAAGTAGCAAAGTTTATATTCCATGTAAAGTCATTGTAAATATATTCTCCAGGTGCTCCCGTATAGGTATTTCCATATATTTCAACATCCCGCATATAGGTAAGAGATGTACCTGCGGTGAAATTATTAAAAAGAAAATAATTTTTCTTTTGTGCATAAATATTTATCGAAAATAATAATAGTACAAATATTATAATTGATTTTTGTTTCATCTGTTTTATAATTTATGAACTCTTTTACCAATATAATAATTCAGCCCTATTATATATTGGGTGTAATTATACTTATCAAAAATATCATTTAAAATCCAGTAATTCATAAATGCGACATCTAAAAATATATTTTTGGAAATATTGCGTAAGGGAATATCCAAGCCCATACCACATCCCACATAATACAACCCTTCTCTTAAATATGGGTCGAGAGTACCTCCGGTATAATAATTACCTTTATTTATAGAACCTTCAATAAAGAGTTTTGTAGGTGTTTTTTTTCCTCCAAGGAAATTATATTGAGAAAATAATCCAAATATTTGACTCTGAGAATTTTCAACCCGTGTTCCCGAAGTAAATATATTTAATGCCTGAAATCCAATATCTATTTTTTTGCTTACAGAGGCTGATACATTTATATTCCAAGTGTATTCCTTAAATTTATAATTATACTCTGGACCTAAATTATTTTTATCTTTACTTAAATCCCAAATATATGTTAAGGAACTTCCTATAGAAAAAGTTTTAAAAAATTCGTTGTTCTTCTTTTGTGCAGATACCGACAAAAAAGAGAGAAAAATTATATATATTAATAGTTTAATTTTCATAATTTTATATCATCATTAAATAAATAATAAGTTAAACCAACCCTAGGATCAAAATACTCTTTCCCATCAATATATATTTTATAACCTACAGATACTTCTGCATTAAGTTTTTTAAATAATTGGAAATTTACGCCTAAAATCGGGGCATGTATTATTGTTTGGCTAAATTTTTCATACATGTAAGGGCTAGAGACATCAAAGTGTTTTGTGTTATAAACTGGTTGATTAATATCTTCTTTGAAATTTGATTTTGCAAGAAATATTTCAACAAAGAAGTCAAATCTATTAAGTACTTTTTTATTTATTTTATATGGTATATAATATCTTGAATATACTCCAATAGCTTTTAATGGAACGAGTTCAATAAAATCACTTTTGACAAATGAGTAATAAAAACTTATTCCTACACCAAGGTTATTAGTTGGATAGTATGTTATATAAGGTTCTAAGCCTAAATCCAAATAATAGAATTTTTCAAAAGTTATTGGGTCTTTATAACTTATGAAATAGTCGTTTATATGAAAACCGAGTTCTAATTTATGATTTGAAATTTTAGTTTCTATAATTTGAGCATTTAAGCTTAAACTCATAAATATGATAAATAATAATATTATGTTTTTTTTCATTATTTAGAAATATAAGCAGATATATTATATACCTACCTAAATTATTATTACCATGCTTTTATTATTGAACTTGTTGTATTATTTGCTCCATAATATAAATCTCTTTGTTGAAATTCAATAAATTGCATAGTTGCTATTCTATCTCTATAAAACCATTTATCAAAAATTGTAACAACGCCTAATAAACCGATATTTTTTATGCAAGAGACTTCATTATTCCATGTTGGAGGCATTACAGCAAAAGTTTCTCCCATTGGAAAATTGCCTCCTCCCATATTATGTTCTCTATTTAGCATAAAAAGATATGCTTTAGTACTTTTTCCTGAAACTTTTTCATAATATTTCTTTTCATAGTCTAAATATGCTTCAGAAACTACACCTGTTTTTTCATATTCAGCAATTGCTCCCGACTTTTCTGCATATTCTATCATGTGTTTTTCAAATGCTAACTGTTCTTTTAAATGAATGTTGTTTTTTTCTCCATACTCAATATACCCAACTTCTGATGAGTAAGCATATATAACTTCTTTTACACCAAACTCTTCAGTTTTTGATGTAGTTATTATTACAAATTTTTCACTTTTGCTTTGATTATATAACTCATAATCGCTTTCGGTTATTTCATTGTTATCAAGAAAAAATAAAGTTTTTTCTGAATTTCCCATAACTACTTGACTTTCTTTGTCAAGTATCTCTTTTTCACTACAACTTTGAAATACTATTACTTAAATTTAGCAATTGCGAACAAAGAAAATTGTCTATGCTTTGGTACTAAAAGGGTTTCTTAAATTTTGAGGACAGCTTATTGGTATGTGAAAAATTTTGGAATTCTTTTAGTGCTAAATGATTGGCGATTTTCAAAGTTTGTAATTGCTAAATTTAGGTAACAATATTCCAAGCATTAAAATTAATGTAAATTTTGAATTTCTCATAATTAAATTGGTTTTTTTATTAATATTTATTTCTACAAAGCTGTTTTTTTTTCGTAACACCAAAACTTATTTTTATGTTTAATAACAGAGTGTAAATTAAAAGAAAATTATTATTTGAAGAGTTTTATATTCCAATACAATATTCAGTATATTTGCGGTTTATTTATAATTAATAACTGAAAATAAAAAATGCTTTTTCCCTTAGCTATAAAGGGTGAAGTAATTGAAAATAAAGCTCCCTTTAGGGTTGGGGTAAACTTTATTTTCAATTACGGTTCTTTTCGATTATGCACTAATTTTATAAACACATAAACCAATAATAAAATGAAATTTAAAAAACTTATTTTCCTGTTATTTCTCTCCACTATTACTAATACTCTTAATGCTCAAAATAAGGACTTTAGAGAATATACAGATGTGCTAAACTATTCAATAAATTTGAATATTACAGATTTTGAAAATAAAATAATAAAAGGCAATACTGTACTTCTTTTAAATTTAAAAGAAAACCCAGAGCAAATAATAACACTAGATTTTGAAGCTCTTAATGTTGACTCTGTTTCGATTAATAATAAAATTATTAGCAATTATAAATACGATAAACGATATTTAACAATTCCTTATACTAGTAAGCAGTTAAATAATATTGAAATAACAGTTTGGTACAACGGAACACCTAAAAAAGATAGAGCTTGGGGTGGTTTTTATTTTACCAAAAACGCCGCTTACAACATGGGCGTAGGAATGGCATCGGATCCAAAAGGTTATGGCAGAGTTTGGTATCCGTGCAACGATAATTTTATCGACAAGGCTACTTACAAATATAATATTACAGTTCCCAAAGGACTTATGGCTGTTTGCTCAGGTATTTTAAAAGATTCTGTCGAAAATAATGATAATACTAAAACATTTTCGTGGGAAAATAATAAGGAGATTCCAACTTATGTTTCATCGGTTGCTGTTGCAGAGTATTCGGTAATAAAAGACACTTACAAAGGAATTAAAAGAGAAATTCCTATTGAATTATATATTAATCCGGAATTAAAGAAGAAAGCACACACTTCCTTTAGAAATTTAAAAAAGGCCTTGAAAATATTTGAAACTGGTTATGGCGAATATGTTTGGGAAAGAGTGGGCTATGTTAGTGTTCCTTTTAGAGCAGGTGCTATGGAGCATTCTTGCAATATTGCTTATCCTGAATATGCAATTGATGGAACACGAGACCGTGAAACACTTATGGCTCATGAACTTTCGCATAGTTGGTTTGGAAATTTAGTTACTTGCAAAACAGCTCAAGATATGTGGCTTAACGAAGGTTGGGCAACCTTTTCCGAAGCTCTTTTTAAAGAAAAATTTTATGGACACACAGAATATATGGATTATGTTTTAAATAATCATATAAAAGTTCTTACCCAAACTCATATTCAAGATGGAGGATATTATCCCGTTTACGGAATTCCTTCTGCATTAACTTACGGAAGCACTGTTTACGATAAAGGTGCTGATGTTGCTTTTACTTTAAGAGGTTATTTAGGCGATAGTTTATTCTTTTCAACTCTAAACTCATATTTTGTTGACAAAGCTTTTCAGGCAGTTACAACAGAGGAATTTAAAAATTATTTTGCCGAAAAAACAAGAATTAAGCTAGATGATTTTTTTAAAACGTGGGTTTATACTGCTGGCTTTCCTCATTTTTCAATTTACAAATTTAGCTCCATAAGAAATGGTAATACATATAGAACTTCTGTAATTATAAATCAGCAACTAAAAGAAAGAAACTATTATGGAAAAAATAATATTGCCGATTTAGTTTTTTATGATAAAAACCTTACGCAACATAAAATAACTGCAAATTTTTCAAATAAATTAGATACAATACAGGTTAATTTACCTTTTGAAGCAAAATCTGTTCTTATTGACCCCGAAAATAAAGTTGCCGATGCTAAAGTTAGTGCATATTTTAAAATTGATAAAAAAGCTAGCTATTATTTTCCTTATACAAATGTTACGGCAAATATTACCGAAATAAAAGATAGCATTCTTATTCAAGCTACTTCAAATTACATAAATCCTGATAAAGAAAAATCGTCTGATTATAAAATTTCAGATTATTTATATTGGATAATTAGGGGTGTAACAAATGATGAAACAAAAGGAAATCTTGAATTTTTTGTAAGTACTTATGAAAATAAAATTTTTGTTAATGCCGAAAAAGTTTTTCTTCTATATAGACCAAATTCTTTTAGCAAATTTGTGAAAATTAAAGCAGAAAAAACTTTAAAAAATGAATATGATTGTACTTTTAAAGTAAACCAGATTAAATTTGGACAATATGCAATAGGTATTGAAGAATAAAAAATATAAGGAATGATTTACTTTGTAAACCTCTTCATGCGTTCTCAAATAGGAGCAAAATTCTGATTATTGATGGGAGTAATTGATTTTCTTTGCTCCTTTAGGGTAAACAAAGAAAATCTATTACTTGGGCAATACGCAATAGGTATAGAAGAATAAGGCAAAATTGAAAATATTTAAAGCAACTAAAAGCATTGTTTATACTCTAATTATATAAACAATGCTTTTTATAATTAAAACAAATAATATGAAGACAAAATTTTTATTAATACTTGCTATTGTAATTACAAGTATAACAGTAAACGGACAAATATTTCCAGAAAATGGCGCTGTTTTTATCGACACGGAAATTCCTGTAATTAATATTACAATTGATGCCGACTCTTTAAATGAACTTTTAGCTCCAGGAAACGAATATTCCGATCACGAGTATCCTGTATCATTTAATTTTGAAAGCTCTGAAATTAACGAAACGTATGAAAACGTTGGTTTCAGACTTAGAGGAAATACTTCGAGAGTATCTGCTAAAAAATCATTTAAAATTTCGTTTAATTCTTTTTCAAACGAATCTAAATTTTATGGTTTAGAAAAGCTAAATATTAATGGAGAGCATAACGATCCTTCAATTATAAGATCAAAATTAGGTTTTGATTTATTTAGAAACGCAGAAGTTTCTGCTCCAAGATCTAATCATGTTGAATTATACATTAATGGCGAATACAAAGGTTTGTATATAAATGTTGAACATATTGACGAGGAATTTATTGAATCACGCTTTGCGAATAAAAATGGTAATTTATATAAATGCCTTTGGCCTGCTACATTAGAATATCTTGGCAACGACCCCGATTTATATAAGTTTACTCATGATGGCAGAAGAGTATATGAATTAAAAACAAATACCGAAACCGATGATTATACTAATTTTGCCGAATTTATTGATATTCTTAATAATACACCAATTGATAATTTGCACTTAGAGCTAGAATCTATTTTTAATGTTAACGCATATTTAAGAAGTTTGGCTATCGAAATTCTTATTGGACACTGGGATAGTTATTCTTTTAATAAAAATAATTTTTATTTGTACGATAATCCTGAAACAGGAAAGTTTGAGTTTATTCCTTACGATGTTGATAATACCTTTGGTATAGATTGGTTTGGAATAGACTGGGCAATACGAAATATTTATACTTGGGCAGAGTCTGACCGACCTTTAACAAACAGACTTCTTCAAAATCAGGTATATAAAGATAGATTCTCATTTTATATGAATCAAATTATTTCTGAATATTTTAATACTACTACAATTTTTCCTAAAATTGATAATATTAAAACAATGATAACAACATCAGCTGAAAATGACACATATAGAACAATGGATTATGGCTGGACAATTGACGATTTTAATAATTCATATACACAAGCTCTTGGCGATCATGTTACTTATGGAGTAAAACCTTATATTGGAGCAAGATGTACATCTGCTTTAAACCAATTAATTTTAAATAGCATTTCGCCAATTATTTCGCAGGTAACAAACAATAATTTATATATTGATAATAACCTTGATGTTTTTGCACGTGTTGAAGATGAAGATTCTGAACTAAACGTAAATATTTTTTATCAAATAAATGACGGCGAATTTATATCTATACCAATGCTTGATGATGGAGTTGGGAATGACGAAATTATGGGAGATAAGATTTATTCTGTATCAATATATCAACCTCTTTCTGAACCTGGTATTGTTAATTATTATATTTCAGCAACCGATACCCAAGATAATACAACTGTAGAACCTTTTTTCGGCTATTTTAATGTAGTAATACCAGAACACTCTAATTTAGAGTTGTATATAAATGAATTTATGGCTAGTAATAGCGAAACTATAATGGATAATTACGATGAGTATGACGATTGGGTAGAAATTTATAATGGAGGTAGCGATGTTATTTGGTTAGGCGACAAATATCTTAGTGATGACTTAACTTTTCCTTCAAAATGGCAAATGCCAGATATTAATATTAATCCTGGTGAATTTCTTTTGTTTTGGGCAGACAATGATACTGAGCAAGGCGATATGCACGCTTGTTTTAAACTAAGTGCAGATGGTGAAGAAATAGGGATTTTTGATAATGAAGCAAGTTCTTTTGCTCAAATAGATTTTGTTCAGTTTGATGCTCAAAATACAGATGTTTCTTCTGGAAGATTGCCTAACGGAACTGGTCCTATTCAAGTATTGGCCTATGCAACTCCTGGTTATTCAAATTTAGCAAATAGTATCGAAAATATTATAAATGATAATGTAATAACTATTTACCCAAATCCGGTAGCCAATAATATTTTTGTTGTGGTAAACAATGCTGAGGTGAAAAATATTAATTTATCGATAATAAATATTTTAGGAAAATCCGTTTTTTATAAGGCTTTTAATATAAATAGTTCTAGTCCAATTAATATTAATCTTACAGAACTTAATTTAGCTTCAGGTATTTATTTAATAAATATTAAAACTTTTGATATTAACGGTATTCAAAAAAATAATACTAATAATAAAGTAATTTTTAAATAGATTTAGGGATTATTATTTCATAACAATCCCTAAATTTGTACAGTGTCCAAAATAAATTCAATAAATGAATTTAATTTGCTTAATTTTAGTGAATTGCAATTCCCCATTTTTATGGGGATAGGGGGATTTTTCCCGCAAACCCTTTCATTATAAACGTTTTTTTGAAATATTTATGATAGTATTAATTTAGTTTATATAAAAAAGGACAAGCTATATTTTTAATATAACTTGTCCTTTTTCAATAACATTTTATGTTTTAATAATTATCTTTCAAAGCAGCTTTTCTTAAACTATCTTTTTGTGAGTCTGGTGTTTTCCATGTGTCATTATAGGCTGCTCTTTCCCATACTCCATACATAGGATTTGGAAACACAATAAACTTACTTCCAAACATTTCTTTGTTTTCTTCAACAACATTTCCGCCAAAATTGTCTTTTCTATGATCAAAATCTTCTGAGAAATCGCATAAATTATCGCCCATATATAAAATTACATCATAGTTAGCAAGAACAGAATCTCTTCTAGCGGTTTTATCAGAAGTAGTACTTTTTAAAAAGTAGTTTTCTTTATTTACAAAAGGAAAACCTTCATTTGTCATATTCTTCATTGTAATATCTAATGATTGAACCCTTCTATTTGACAGATAAATCATTGTAACACCAGCATCCTTAGCATAATTACAAAAATCAACAGCTCCAGGTAAAGCTTCTGCTATACCAGCATTAACCCATTTAGTCCAACTTTCACGACTATATAATTTGCCTGTTTTAATTAATCTAACATTCGATGGGCTATTATTTAATATTGTTTCATCAATATCTGTAATTATAGCTTTAGGTTTATCGCTTTTGCTTTCTTTTAAATTTTTATCTAACATAAGTTTTGCTAAATTAAAACTTTGATGATACATTGCCTTAGCTTCGGCAGAAGTTTGATACCATAATGCTCCCGAAACTAAATATTCAGACTGCGAAACTTTAGTAGTATCTTTAATAATAGTTGAAGAATTTTCATTTTTAAACTCGCAGGAGCTGAAAAATAAAATAGATAAAAAACTGATAATCAATACTTTTTTCATAATTATAACTTATTTTAATAAAATTTAATATTAATTTGTAACTTTTAAATGTAGTTATGCGTCATACTAATGAAAACAGAAAAACAAATGACAGCTCAAGAGTATAACATAAGTGTAAATACGTATTCGGATAATGTTTATAGGTTTATCCTTAAAAATATCAAAGATACGGAAAAAGCCAAAGATATAACACAAGATAGTTATGAAAAACTTTGGATTAATAGATTATCGGTTGATTCACAAAAGATTAAATCTTATCTTTTTTCGACAGCCTATCATACTATGATAGATTTGATAAGGCGAGACAAAAAAATGGTAAGCTCGGAAGTAATTTTTAGAGAACCAATGTACGAAACAGGAAATTATGATGTGCAAGAAGTTTTACATGAAGCAATTCACAAATTACCAGAATCACAAAAGGCGGTAATATTACTTAGAGATTATGAAGGATATTCATACAAAGAAATTGCAGATATAACAAAGCTTAAAGAAGCACAGGTTAAAACCTATATTTACCGTGCCAGAGTCTTTTTAAAAAATTATATAGGAAAATTAGAAAATGTAATATAATGAAAATAACTAAACATAATTACGAGATATTCTTTATAGATTACTTTGACGGTAGTTTAACAAAGAGCCAGGAAAAAGAGTTGTTTTTATTTCTTGAAAATAACCCTGAATTAAAAAATGAATTTGATAATTTTGAAAACATACAACTTATACCACAGGATGAAGCAACTTTTGATAATAAAAATATATTAAGACTTATTCCTGAAAATGCAATGTTTTGCATAACCGAAAACGAAAATTTATGTATTTCGGATATTGAAAATGATATTACTGAATTAGAAAAGGCTAATTTTCAATTAAGATTGAAAAATAATTCGGATTTAGAAAAAGACTATAATCTTTTTAAGCAAACGAAACTAAAAGCTGATACAAGCATTGTTTTTAAACACAAAAATCGAATAAAACGCAATGTAATTCCTATTGGAATGGTTAGAACTATTATGGCATCGGCAGCTGCTATATTATTATTTGCATTAGTATTTACTCAAATAAACAACAACGATTTTAGTAATAAAGGAGCAGCCTTAAATAATATAGATTATGGCTTTTCAGAATCAAAAACTGCAATTATTTTTCAACCAAATACTACAGAACAAAATTTGCAAACACAAAATAATTTTAACTCACAAAAAATAGTAAATAAAGATAATAACTTAGTTAACAATTCAGAAACAGAACAGGATTCTTTGCATAATGCTGGTTTTAAACAATTTCCAGAAATTAATACAAAAGTAAAGCAGCGAAGAATCTTTGTTTCTGAAAACAATAGCATGCAAATAGCAAAAGTAACAATTACAAAATCAACTGTTACAAATACAACCGAAAAAAAATCTATAAAAGAACAAATAAACTTATGGAAAATAGCAGAATCGGGAGTTAAAACATGGAATGCTGTTACATCTTCAAACGTTAAGTTGAATAATAATTATACAGAAGAAGGTGAAATTGAAAATGTATCTTTCAGCTATAAAAGATTAAAGTTAAATAAATCGTTCAATAAAAATAAATATTAAGTACTGGTGCTATCTTATATAAAGCTTATATCTCAGTAGATTGCTATGATAATGAATATTATAAAAATACATGTCAATTTATCATTACATTTAAAACGTTCAAAATAAATAACCCTTTTTATTAACATTAAAAAACAAGAAAAAATGAAAATATTTATAAAATTCTCAGAAAAAACAAGAATGCTATTATCAATATTACTTATTAGTCTTATTAGCATATCGGTAAACGCCCAACGGGACACTACTAAAATTGAATTTAAAAAGAAAAAATTATTTATAGTAGAAGGCGAAACTCACAAAAAACAAGCTATTGAAAATTTAGAAAAAGGAATAACAACTTTTAAAGCTGAAATTAAAAAATCGGAAAAAGAAATTGAAACTTTAAAATTAAAAAATGAAGAATTACAAAAGCAAATGCAAACAGCCGCCAGTTCTACAGATTCAGCAAGTATAGAAAGGCAAATATATGTTAATACCGAATTTATTGCGGCAAATGAGAAAAAAATAACAGCTTTTACCAAAGGAATAGTTGATATAGAAGAAGGTATTGCTGAAATAGAAAAAGAATTAAGCTATCCTGTAATGAAAGCAGATTCAGCATATAATGCTTATTCAATAAAAAACAATAAAAATTTTGACGCACATTTTGCAGGTTTTGAAATGGGTATAGTAAATTTTCTTAATCCCTCAATGTCATTGGCAACAGATAATCAAGCAAGCTTTATGAGGCTTATTCCTGAAAAATCTTTTTCATACTCAATAAATTTATTTGAAAAAAGTGTTCCTATAACAAAAAAAGCTTTAGGATTAGCAACAGGGGCCGGGCTACAATGGAATAGCTTTGCACTAACAGATAATGTTAACTTATACGAAGATGAAAGTGGAGTAATGCAAGCAGAAACTATTGACCCAGCCGTTATGGATTACAAAAAGAATAAACTTAATATGGCTTATCTGACAATTCCATTAATAGTAGAATTACAAATACCACTTGGAAAAGAAAAAATATACATAAGTGGTGGTGTGACAGGAAGTTTAAGACTTTGGTCAAAGCAAAAGCAAAAGTACTTTGAAAACGATGTTAAAATGAAAAATAAAGTATTAGACGATTTTCAATTAACACCATTTAGATACGGTACTACTTTTAGAATTGGATACGGCGATGTTGGACTTTTTGCAAACTATGAACTAACAAGTTTATTTAAAAATAATACTGGACCAGAACTTTACCCAATAACCGTAGGTATAACTCTAATAAATTTTTAAAAAAGAGAGTTTCAAAAAAAAAGCAAATAAAAATCCTCTTCTTATAAAGGATTTTTTATTTTTGTAAAAAAAAAATAATGTCAAACATATTATCAGATACAGAAAAAAGACGATATTCAAAACAAATATCACTAAGTAATATAGGTTTATTAGGACAAGAAAAACTAAAAAAAGCAAAGGTATTAGTTATAGGAGCAGGAGGTTTAGGAGGCCAAGTTCTACAGCAATTGGCAGCAGTAGGTGTAGGAACTCTCGGTGTTTCCGACGATTATGTTATTGAAGAAGTAAACTTGCCACGTCAAACTATATATTCCGATAATAATGTTGGTAAGCTTAAAACAGTAGTAGCACGGCAAAAATTAAAAGAGCAAAACTCCGAAGTAATAGTCAATATTCATAATATATTTATAAAAGAAGGCATTGCCTCAAACATCCTTTCTGCTTATGATATAATAGTAGAATGTACCGATAATATTGAAGCAAAATATTTAGTAAATGATATTTCTATTAAATTACAAAAGCCATTAGTATTTGGTTCAATATATAAAAACGAAGGACAAGTTTCGGTATTCAATTATAACAACGGACCTTCGTACAGGTGCTTTTATCCCGAAAATACCGATAAAATAATCCCTATTGCAAGTCAAACAGGGATTTTTAGTCCAATAACAGGAATAATAGGCACGTTACAGGCCATTGAGGTTATTAAAATTATTCTTGAAGAAGAGAATGTTCTTTCTGGTAAATTGTTATATTACAATGCCCTAAAAGCCGAAACATATAAAATAGATTTTAATAAAAACCCTTTCAATTTTAGTAGCTAAATTTTTAAGTCGAAGAAATAAAAGAAACTTAAATTCAACTAGTAAATGCAATTTTTATATTTGAAATAATTTATTACTTTTATTGAGTAAATAAAACATGTATAATTATGGCTTATATTGAAATAGAAAATTTAAAAATTAACTACGAAAGAAAAGGAACAGGCGATACAAAAATAATCTTTTTGCATGGTAACTCTTGCTCTTTACGTTACTTTGATAAACAATTTGAAGATAAAAAATTACTAAATTCCTTTGAATTAATCCGTTTTGATTTACCTGGGCATGGATTATCCGACAAAGCAATTGATCTTGATACATATTCTCTTTCAGGCCTAGCTCATATTTTTACGGAATTATACAAGAAATTAAAATTAGACAATGCAATATTATTTGGTAATAGTTTAAGCGGAAATGTTATTTTAGAAGCCATTGAAGATTTGCAAGGCGTTAAAGGAATTGTTCTCGTAGGCTCTGCACCATTTGGATTACCTACAACAGGAGAGGTTTTTTTACCACATCCTGTTTTGCCTCTGTTTTTTAAAGGGCAACTTACCGATGATGAAATAAAATCAATTTCAGACACCGTGTTTAACTATTCAGAATCTTTTGATTTACTTAATAGTGAAATAAAAAAAGCAGACCCTAAATTTAGAGAGATTTTTTTACCAAATTCTGAAAAAATAATTCCAAAAAATCAAATTGAAGTTATAAAAAACATTCAAATACCAATAGCTGTTATAAACGGAGAAGATGATGAAATTTTAAACTTTGATTATTTAAAAGCAGTACCATTCAATAATTTATGGGAAAATAAAATGATTTTTATTCCTGATACAAAACATTTCCCTTTTATTGAAAAGCCCGATGTTTTTAATCAATTATTATTTGATTTTTGTTCCCAATAATTTTTCAAATGACTGAAATATCAATATTAAAAGCTAAAATAGCTAAACTTGAAAACGAAAACTCTAATTTAAAAAAAGATTTAACTTTTTATAAAAATGTTGTTGATAATATTCAAATTCATTTGCATATAAACAATATATCAAAGCCCGAGCATTTTGGTATTGAATGGGGAAATAAATATTATTATACTGATACAGAGATTGATGTGAAAGAAAGAAATACCACTGCTTACTATAAAAAACATTATCGCCCAGAGGATAAAATAATGATGGATAATGTAAGCAAAACTTTAAGAGAAGGTAGTAAGCCTCACTCAATGGTGTATCATTATATAACAGAAGCTGGTAATAAAAGATGGCATTATACTACATGTATTCCGTTTAAATTTTCTGAAGATGGTAAAACAACTCATATACTTTGTGCCACAATAAACCTTACCGATAAAATGTTTAACTCCGACAGATATACAGATATGGTAAGAGAATTAAATAAATTAAAACATGAACTTAGTATTTCAAACCTAACAAAAACAGAGTTAATTATTATTAAGTTACTTTCTTCGGGTAGAACTGAAAAAGAAATTGCAGCAGCACAATACAGAAGTATTCACACTATTAAAACACATTTAAAAAATATTAGAGAAAAGTTAAGTCTCAAAAAAAACACCGAACTTGTTACATTCGCCTGCGAAGCAGGAATTGGCTAAGTTTTAATATTTGGGAATATCAATAAAAAAGGTCTCTACGCTCCACAACTTTAGAGGCTGTGTGAAAACGCATTTTTAATATAATTTATCAGTAGCCCTGTCCTTTAGGGCGTGGACAAAACAACCGAACAAACATGGCTTTAGGCCAAAATATTAAATAGTTGTGGGCTGAAGCCCGATTATGCATAACTTAAACGTACACAGTGAATTAAGAAAACAATACTCCAACTATGACAAACTTATTTCAAAATATTTCAAATAAAAACATTGTAAAAGTAAGGGATAACTTCTAAAACTTGAACACAAAGTAAAGTATAGTTTGTTTTTTTGTTAAAATAAAGTACGAATACCCCGAAAAAATCATTTAAAAATTTTCCGAATCTAAAACAGAAAAAAACGCAGAATCAAAAAAAATGCGTTTTTTGTTGTTAAAACCCGAAACCGACTAGTTATGTTGTAGTTGCGAAGGAAAACACCTTTTTTACCCACCAAAAACATGTTTTACAACATGTTAAATATACCACAAACGTGGTATATGAACTGGTGTTTTTATGTTTTAATTTTGTTGCATAAATATTAAAATATCAAATTATTTATAAAAAATACTCTTTGAAAAACCGCTAAAATGAAAAAGACAAGATTAATAAAAAATAAAGCACAAGCTTTTGTATTAGAAAAAAGGGATTTAGCGGTTCCTTCAAAGATAATATGATAGTATTGTGCTTTTTTTTAATTTATGATTAATAAATACTGAAATAATAAAACTAATTACAACTCTAAAATTATGGCCAAAAAACTAACTTTTTTACTAATAGGATTGCTTATATCTTTTACGATATTACAATCACAAAATTGGACTCAAATTTCTAAAAAAACACCTACTATAAATTATCCTAATAATGCTGATGGGGAGTTTGGTACAAGTGTTTCTATAGATGGTGATTATATGGTAATAGGTTCACCGGGGACAGTTAATGGAATCGCTTTAATTTATTATAAAAACAATGATATATGGGAGCAAGTTGCCGAATTGACTGCCTTAAACGGGCTTGAAGGAGATAAATTTGGGAGTGCTGTATGCATTTCTGGAGATAATATTGTGATCGGGGCTTATGCAAATGATGTGAATAAAGGTGCTGCTTATGTTTTTGTAAAACCTTTAGCAGGTTGGGTAAATACAACCGAAACAGCAAAGTTAACAGCTTCAGATAGAACATATTCTGATAAATTTGGTAATTCTGTATGTATTTCAGGAGAGAATATAATTGTTGGTGCAAGTAGTGATAATAGCTATACTGGAAGTGCATACGTATTTACAAAACCTGTCGCAGGGTGGATAACAACAACGGAAACAGCTAAGCTAATAGCTTCCAACGGTGTTGATTATGATTTTTTTGGACTGGATGTTAGTATTTTTGATAATTATATTGCTATTTCTAATAATAATTACACTAGTCACCTAGGAAACGTTTATATTTATGAAAAGCCTATAACAGGTTGGGTGAATGCAACAGAAACGGCTATGTTAAATTCATCAGATCAGGTTGCAAATGATCATTTTGGTAGTTCTATTTGTATTTCTGGAGAAAATATTGTTGTAGGAGCTTATGGCGATGACGAAAATATTACTGGTTCTGGTTCTGCTTACCTATTTACAAAACCAACGGGATCTTGGATTAATGCAACTGAAACAGCTAAATTTGTAGCGTCAGACTGGTATGCTCCAGATTCTAAGTTCGGTAGCTCTGTATGCATATCTGCTGAAACAATTGTTATTGGAGCCTCAAGAGATAATAATAGTGATACGTATTCTGGCTCTGCTTATATTTTTGTAAAAGAGGGAGGAGTTTGGAATAATACAATTGAAACTGCAAAAATAACACCTTCAAATGGAGGTTCTCTAGACTACTTTGGTGTTTCTGTTTGTGTTTCAGGAGACAATATTGTTGTAGGAGCTTATGGTAATGATGAAAATGGAAATAATGGCGGTGCTGCATACACATATACAAAGGATGTCTCGGGATGGGCTTCTTCCAATGAAAATCAAATTATATTACCTCTATTTACTTCTAATGTAAATGATAATTATGGACAAAGTGTTGCTGTATATGGAGACTATATGGTAGTAGGTTCTCCTAGTTATAAAACTAATACAGGTCTTGCTGTTCTTTTTAAAAAAAATAATAATTCATGGGATAGCATTGCAACCTTAACTGCTTCAGATGGGGCTGCAAATAAATATTTTGGATACTCTGTTTCAATAAATGAAAATAAGATTATTATAGGTGCTTATGGTGATTCTTATAATGGAAATAAGACTGGTTCTGCTTACATTTTTGAAAAACCTATAACAGGTTGGGACAATAATACTGAAACCGCTAAATTTACAGCTTCTGATGGGGCTGCTTATGATTACTTTGGTTGTTCTGTTGACATTTCTGGTGATACAATAGTAATTGGGGCTTATGGAAATAATAATGGGGCTGCCTATGTTTTTATAAAACCTATTGGTGGCTGGGTAAATATTGCAGAAACAGCAAAACTTACTGCTACTGATGGAATATCTGGAAGTAGATTTGGGTCTTCTGTAAGTATCTTTAATGAAAATATTGTTGTAGGTGCTTGGGCAGATGATGATAATGGAAATTATTCTGGATCTGCTTATATATTTACAAAACCTGATGGTGGGTGGAGTAATTCTACTGAAACAGCTAAGATAAAGGCTTCTGATGGTGTTGCTAATGATTATTTTGCTTATTCGGTAAGTATTTCAGAATACGATATTGTTATAGGTTCCAGAAACGATGGAGACAATGGATATGCTTCTGGTTCTGCATATGTGTTTACAAAGCCTGATGATGGCTGGATTAATGCAACAGAAACAGCCAAGCTTAAACCAAGCAATGGTACTTCTAATGAATATTTTGGGTGCGCGGTTAATATTGATGAAAATAATATTATTATATGTTCTTCATCTTCAATACGAAAAGGTTATGTATATTTGTTTGTTAAACCTTCAACTGCCTGGGTTAACACAACCGAAGTGTCTCTAACAGAATCTCCTAATACAGAAGCGAATGATGCTTTTGGTAATTCAGCAGGTATTTCAGGTAATAATGTTGTCGTAGGTGCACATTATGATAATGATAAAGGAATTGGTTCTGGATCTGCATACATATTTTCATGTGAGCAAAATGTCGTTGTGGCTACTGCTGCTACAAATATTGCGGCTGCTAGTTTTACAGCTAACTGGAACGTTTCATCTACAGGAATTAATTATTTCATTGACGTTGATGATAATAGTGATTTTTCAAGTCCTATATCTAATTATTCTAATTTAGAACTAGGTAATGTTACAAGCTATAATATTATAGGTTTAACAGAAAATACAAACTATTATTATCGAATTAAAGCTTTTGGTAGTTTAGGTGTTAGCAATAGCAGCAATATAATAAATCTTAAAACATTAGATAAAATAGACCAAACAATTACTTTTGGTGTATTAGATATTAAAACTTATGGAGTTGCAGATTATACTATTTCTGCCACAGGCGGAGCATCGGGTAATCCTGTTATTTTTACAAGTTCAGATGCTAGTATTGCTACTTGCTCAGGTACAAATGGCGAAACAATTACAATTATAAATGCAGGTTCATGCACAATTAATGCTAATCAAGCAGCGAATGCGACCTATAATGCAGCAAGTATGGTTCAACAAACTTTAACAGTAAATGCTATGCCAGTAACTGTTACAGTAGATGCAAATCAGGCAAAAATTTATGGCGAAGATGATCCTGTAATATATACATACACAGCAACAGCTTTACTAAATACCGATACTTACACTGGAATATTAAATAGAGAATTAGGCGAAAATGTTGGAACTTATACAATCAATCAAAATGATTTAACAGCAGGCTCAAATTATGAAATTACTTTTATAAGTGCTGATTTTGAAATTTCAGCAATGCCAATAATTGTTACAGTAGATGCAAATCAGGCAAAAATTTATGGCGAATATGATCCTGTAATATATACATACACAGCAACAGCTTTACTAAATACCGATACTTACACTGGAATATTAAATAGAGAATTAGGCGAAAATGTTGGAACTTATACAATCAATCAAAATGATTTAACAGCAGGCTCAAATTATGAAATTACTTTTATAAGTGCTGATTTTGAAATTTCAGCAATGCCAATAATTGTTACAGTAGATGCAAATCAGGCAAAAATTTATGGCGAATATGATCCTGTAATATATACATACACAGCAACAGCTTTACTAAATACCGATACTTATACAGGAATATTAAGTAGGGAATTAGGTGAAAATGTTGGAACTTATACAATCAATCAAAATAATTTAACCGCAAGTTCAAATTATGAAATTACTTTTGTAAGTGATGATTTTGAAATTGAAGCAATGCCTGTAATTGTTACAGTAGATGCAAATCAAACTAAAATTTATGGAGAAGATGACCCCGTAATATATACATACATAGCAACAGCTTTACTAAATACCGATACTTATACAGGAATATTAAGTAGGGAATTA
>JAOZLS010000432.1 GCA_029934705.1 Bacteroidales bacterium
CCTTTATTATTTTTTTCTTTTTTACCACTATGGTAGTTTAATCCTTCATTTTTAAAGCATTTGTTTTCATTCCAAATATAAAACCCACTGCACATAGGAAATTTCTTTTGCCAACTGCCCGAAAATGTTGTTCCAGACTCTAAGCCTCCCCAAACAGCATTTTCGATAAAGAAAAATACTTTTTTGCCTTTTGCTCTTGCTTCTATTGCTTCTTCTAGGCTTTGAGTAAGTGTACCAGAGCTTTCAATAAGTTCGGTTTTTATATCGTCCAAGCTTCCACCTTCAAGCATTACTTGGTTTACATTTATGTTTGCATATTCTTTAATATACATTTTAAAAATTGCAGCATTCCAACTTTTGTCTCTTTCTTTATATAGCTTGAAAGGGTCTTGAGTTTGTGCAAAGCCAAACGTAAATGAAAATAGAAATAGTCCTAATAATAGTTTTGTTTTCATGATTATTTGATTTTATATTTTATCAAATATATGAATTTTCATTTGGATTTAGCAAAATAATTTAAAAAAAACTCGCATTATAGTAATACGAGTTTTTAATATTTGTGACCTATTGTATTATTTTAATTTTCTAATAATTTCGTTGGCCATTTGTGTTGTTGATGCTGCTCCTTGATTAACAACATCAGCTGTTCCACGCATTTTCATCATATCGTAAGTTTTTACTTTTCCTTCGATAATTACTTCTGAAACTGCTTTTCTAATTTTAGTCGAAATTTCTTTTTCTTCAATAAAATCAAGCATCATACATGCAGATTCTACCATTGCTATTGGGTTTACAATTGAAGTATCATAGTCGGCATACTTTGGTGCAGAACCGTGTGTTGGCTCAAAAACTGCTACTCCGTCTTTTGACCATTGTGCACTACATGCAAATCCAAGTCCACCAATTAGTCCAGCAAAACCGTCAGATACAATATCGCCAAACATGTTTCCAGCAACAATAACTCCGTAATTTTCAGGATTTTTTGTTAACCACATCATTTGTGCGTCAATATTTGTATTCCAAAGTTCAATATCTGGATAATCTGCAGCTTGCATTGTTAATGCCATTTTATACATCATACCGGATGTTTCTCTTATCACATTTGGTTTCTCGCAAAGTGTAACAGATTTGTACCCGTAATTTTTTGCATGGTCAAATGCTGCTCTTAAAATATTTTCTGTTCTTTCTTTTGAAAATATTCTAGTTGAAATAGAAACTTCTTCTTTTGGTACTGTACCAAAATTTTGTTTAAACTTTGGATGAGACATAAATGTATCGTAAACATCGTTGGTAGGGTTTGACCACTCAACTCCACCGTATAAACCTTCAGTATTTTGTCTGAATATTACTACGTCAACCAATGGTTCTTCTATTTCAGCCTGAGCTCCACGTCTAATAAAATTTAGTGTGTTTCCTTTGTATGTTTTACAAGGACGTGCACAAATTTCAAGATTAAAACGCTGACGTAAACCAACTATTGGGCTAGAGTACACAAGGTTTTTGTCTTTTAATTCAGGCGAAAGCTCTTCAAAAGCTTCATCTTTTGGTTTAGACGTAATAGCACCAAATAATCCAATTTTATGCTCTTCTATAAGCTTAATTGTTCTCTCTGGTAAAGGATTTCCCTCCGATTTCCAAAATTCCCAACCTATATCTCCTTCAACATAGTTTGCTTCAAATCCAGCAGCGTCTAATACTCTTAGAGTTTCTTTTAAAACTGCATTTCCAATTCCATCTCCTGGTAATGTAACAATTGTTCTTTTTGCCATTTTTAATTTATTTTATTTATGTTTTTAAAACGTTGTAAATGTATATAATTAAGAATTACTAAACAATGAGATTTTACTTCTTTTTCGATTTATTTACAGTTATTTTTATTTCTGTTTTTTGATTTATCTTTAAACTGTCTCTTCGTTCATAATATTTCATATATTTTATGCCATTTGATACATAATCTGGATGATATGTACGTGGAGGACCACTATCGGGGTACATTTTTCCTGCATTGTGTAAGTGAAAGGCGTCTTTATAACTTTTTATTCTAACTTGATGTCCATAAGTTTCATCAATCCATTTTACACTATAAAAAAAAATATCATCGCCCTTAATACTCTCTATGCTAGTGTTTAAAATTACACATTTATAACCCATTAACTGAAAAGGTCCCCATGATGAAGCCATTTCTTTTAGCGTAGTGTCCGATAAGTTTTTTACAAGTTCTGGGGTAATATTTTCAAATTTTTCGATTTTACCTGCCTGTAATTTTTTTAACGAGTCGTAAATGTTTTTCTCAAATCTATGTGGTGGATTCAAATTGCCACTTGACTCTAAGATTATTAAAGCTTTTAAGTAATTCTTATTTATAAGAAATTTTTTAGAATATTTATCTATTTGTTTTCCATAATTTTTTTCGGTTAGTTGAAAAGAATTAAGTTTTTTTTCTTTTTTAGGCTTTATACATTGTAAATTGACTAAAATAATACTAATTATAAGAATTGCTTGTAATCTGAATTTCATATTTTTTTTTTGCAAAAATAGAAAGTTTAGTGGCATTTTTTAATTTAATTTAAAAATTGATTGTTTTTTTTGATAGAAGCAGGGTTTTATAGTATAAAATATCTATATAAATATTGTATTAACAGCTAATCTTTTTTAACTTTGAAAAAACAAATTAAAAAACTAAAAAAATGAGTATAAAAGATTTAAAGCCTAGTGCAATATGGCACTATTTTGATGAGATTACAAAAATTCCACGTGCATCAAAAAAAGAAGAGCAAATAATACAGTATTTATTAGATTTTGCAAAAGAGCATAATTTAGAAGCTGAAAGAGATAAGGTTGATAATGTAATTATAAGAAAACCAGCTACTAAAGGTAAAGAAAATGTGAGTTCTGTAGTAATGCAAAGCCACTCGGATATGGTTTGCGAAAAAAACTCTGATGTTGTGCATAACTTTGATACAGACGCTATTAAAACATATATTGATGGCGATTGGGTTAAGGCAAAAGGAACAACTTTAGGTGGCGACGATGGTATTGGAGTTGCTGCATCGCTAGCAATATTAGCTTCTAATGAAATAAGCCACGGACCAATTGAGGCATTATTTACTTCGGATGAAGAAACAGGAATGACAGGTGCTTTTGGTTTACAGAAAGGATTTATTAATTCGAAAATACTTCTTAATTTAGACTCGGAGGACGAAGGTGAATTATTTATTGGTTGTGCAGGCGGAGTAGATACCGTTGCTGAATTTAAGTATAAGAAAAGAGAAATTCCTGCTTATTCAGAAGGAGCTTTATTGTGTGTTAGCGGTTTAAGTGGTGGACATTCAGGCGATGAAATAGAAAAAGGTTTAGGAAACTCAAATAAAATTCTTACACGTATTTTATTAT
>JAOZLS010000433.1 GCA_029934705.1 Bacteroidales bacterium
ATTGACCCTGATAAACAAAGCATAGAAAAAGCGATTAAGCTTGCTAAAATAGCCACAAAAGCAAAGGTTGACTTATTTTTGGTTGGAGGAAGTTTAGTCTTCTCAAAATCGGAAAATACTATAAATGCAATTAAAGAAAATACAGACATACCTGTTTATCTTTTCCCAGGTAGCGTACTTCAAATATGCAAAAAAGCCGATGGTATTTTTCTTATTTCCCTTATATCAGGTCGAAATCCAGATTTTTTGATAGGACATCACGTTATGGCTGCCCCATTTTTAAAAAAGAGCAATATAGACATTGTTCCTGTTGGCTATATTTTAATTGACTCCGGAAAAAAGACTTCAGTTCAGTATATGAGCGATACACAGGCAATACCATATAATAAAACAGATATTGCAGTTGCCACAGCTATAGCCGGAGAAATGACAGGTAAAAAACTTATTTATTTAGAAGCAGGAAGTGGTGCAGATAAAAGCATAAGTACTGATATGATAAAAAAAGTAAAAGAAAATATTAATATTCCATTAATAATAGGCGGAGGTATAAAAACTGAAAAAGAATTTACTGAAATTTGCAGGGCAGGTGCCGATATAATTGTTGTTGGCACAGCATTTGAAAGAAATAATACATTAATTGAAAAGTTTTCACAAATAATTCATTCATTTTAAGTAAATTCGTTAACTTTGTTAGCTTATTTTTACGTATAAAAAAACAAATGCTTATTAAAATTTCAAGATACATATTTTTATTATTAATTGCCCTTATTATATCTGGCTTACAGCTATTTTCGCAAAATAACGAAACCGTTATAAGTTTAAAAAGAAAAGCAATACGCACAACAAGCGATTTAGAATTAATTGCTATTTACATAAAAATTTCAGAACAATATTTTAATTCAAGTAAAGATTCTGCTTTATTTTATATTGAAATGGCACAAATATTAGCTGACAAATCTAAAAACGATTTGCAAAAAGCTATAATCCTCAATTTTAAAGGAGATTTATACAGAAAACACAACAATTTTGAACAATCAATAAAAGTTGATGAAACAGCTTTAAAAATTGCACAGGAAATAAAAGATTCAATACTAATTTGTGATATATATAATGACATAGGAGTTACTTATAGGCGACTTGATTATGATTCGCAGGCAATTAAATATCATCTTTGGGCTTACGAAATAGCAAAGCAAATAAATGATAGACCAAATATAGCAAAAGCATTAAATAACCTTGGAATAATCTATTTTGGTTTAGAAAGATATGATGATGCACTAAAACACTACAATGAAGCTTTATTAATTGATATTGAGACAAATAACTTACTAGGACAAGCAATTAATTATAATTCAATTGCTGAAATTTATCAACGAAAAGAAGAATTTGAAAGAGCTATTGAGCTATATAATATATCAATAGAAGTTAACATACAAAACAATAGTCAATTAGGAGTTGCAATTTGTAATAACGACTTAGGTTACACATATTTTTTAATGGGCGAATATAAAACTGCTAAAAAATATTATACATTAGCCTACAACTACTTTAAAGACAAAAAAAAATATAGAGAACTTGCTTATAACCAATTGCAAATGGGTAATCTTGCCCATAAAACTAAAAATTATGCTCAAGCAATAAAACATTATACTGAATGTGAAAGACTAGTAACCAATTATCGCTTTAGAAGCATAGAGCACAATTGTTATTTAGGTTTTTCTGAAACTTATGAGAAATTAGCATATTTTTCACTATCTCTTCAATATTCAAAAAAGGCATTAAAGGTTTTTAAAATGATAAACAAAGAAGAATACTCCAAAATATCGGCAGAGTTAGAAGTTAAGTATCAAATTAAAAGTATTAAACAAGAAAATAAACTTTTACTAGAAAAGGGCTTAATAAAAGAAAACATTATTGTTAGACAACGTATTATTGTAGGACTTGTATCATTAATTATTGCATCACTTATTGTAATGATAATATTAATATATCGTAGCAGAAAAAAAATTGATAACCATAAAGTATTACTTGAAAAAAAGAATTTTGAAATACTTTCTCATAATGAAGAAATTATATCGCAAAAAGAACAAATAAATGTACAAAATAGCAAGCTAAGCTCTCAAAAAGATGAACTAGTAGCAGTAAATGCTTCTAAAGATTTATTTTTCTCTATTATTGCACATGACCTACGTAATCCATTCAACGCATTTTTAAGTCTTTCGGAAATTATACTTGAAAGTTATGATACTTTAGAAGATGAAGAAATAATTGAAATGGTTGGTTTAATAAACGAATCGGCCGAAAATGCATATCGCTTACTCGAGAATTTATTAATTTGGGCAAAATCACAAAAAGGAGCATTAGAAACCAAGCCAGAAACATTCACAATAGATTATATTTGCGAAGAAGCTCTTGAAAATGTAAAGATGAGAGCTATTAACAAGAACATAGACATTGACTGCTATAATAAGATAAACACCACCGTTTTTGCAGATAAAAATATGATTATGACAATTGTTAGAAATCTTTTAACAAATGCTATAAAATTCACACCTACTGGTGGCAAAATTAAAATAACTACAAAAAAGATAGATAATGAAGTTAAAGTTTCTATCACAGACACAGGCATTGGTATAAATCCCGAGGCAATTAATCTTATATTTGATATAGATAAAAGCTACACCCGAAAAGGCACTAATAATGAAAGTGGTAGCGGGCTTGGACTTATATTATGTAAAGATTTTATTGAGAAAAACAATGGTACAATTAGTGTTAAAAGCGAAGTTAACCTAGGCTCAACATTTACTATAACAATACCTGCAGCTAAGTAGTAAAACAATTATTAAAACAAACCACATGAAAAAATTTTTGATTATTTTAGCTCTGTTATTTATAACATTTAACCAGAGCATAGCACAAGAATACAAACAACTTTTAGACTCCGCAAAGATATATTTTGAGAAAGAAAAATATTTTGAAGCCTACGAAAACTACAATGCTGCACGTGTTTATGGAAAAAAGTTTCCTTCTATAGTTTTAAAAGCTGAAGTAGGAATGAAAAAGTCTATTACCAAAATTAAAAAGCAGAAAGAGATTGCGGATAGCTTGCTTATTGTGGCTAAAGAAATGCAACTAAAAATGGAAACTGCAATTTTTGATAAAGCTGTAAAAGAGTATTTTAAAGATTGGAAAGGCTATGCAAATTATAAACATGAAAGCGAGAGAAAAGAAATACTGCAACAGATAAATAGCCTAGACCTAAGCAATAATGCACTTATGCGAGTACCAAAAGAAATAGCTGAATGCCCAAATTTGACGCACATAAATTTACTTGGTAATAATGATATTGATTGGGCAAGTTCTGAAAATACATTAAGTAGATTAAATAAAAAT
>JAOZLS010000434.1 GCA_029934705.1 Bacteroidales bacterium
AATTGCGTACAGTGAGGATATAAATCAAGCTAAATACGATTCGCTAAATGAAATAACTTTAAGCGATGATGATATGGATTTTATTTTAGGAGAAATAAAGGAAAATAAAAAAATATTGAAGACCAAGAAAATGTTAATGAAAAATAAATAAATTATTATATTTTGATAGTAAAGTTGATTCTTATCCGTTTTTGTGGTTGTTTCATCAAAAAAGATATATAAAGTTTTAGAAAATAGCATATTTTTTTTAAATATTAATTACATTTGACTATCGAGGGCAGACAGCTCGTACACCTTTTTTTTTTATTTGTTAATTGTTATATTATTGAATATATCTGTATAGTTATGTTTTAGTGAATAGAAAAGTTATAAAAATAAATTAAATATTACACTATGAAAAAAATTACGTTAACAATTTTTATAATTGTATTAAGTATAGTAAGCTCTAAAGCACAAACTGATACAATTCCCGAAAAAGATATTTTTGACTATACTTTAGAAGAATTAATGAAGCTTGAAGTAAATATTACCTCAGTAGCTAAATCGTCAAATATTCTTGATGCACCTGGTATAGTTACAGTTGTAAACGAAGACGAAATAAGAAATTCTGGAGCAAGAGATTTAATTGATATTTTGCGATTAGTTCCTGGTTTCTCGTTTGCGTCAGATGTTGAAGGACAATTAGGTATAGTAAACCGAGGTAATTGGGCTCATGAAGGCAAAATCCTGTTAATGATTGATGGGCAAATGCTAAATGAATTATCTTATTCAACCGCAGTTGTAGGAAACCATATACCAGTTGAGAATATTCATAGTATTGAAATTATTAGAGGACCTGGCTCTGCAATTTATGGTGGTAATGCCGAAATGAGTGTAATAAATATTATTACAAAATCGGGAAGTCAAATAAATGGAATATCAGGAGGAATATCGCATAGTACTACTGCTAACGAAGCCTTATTTAGAGAAAGTGCATACCTTTCTATTGGAAAAAAAATAAAAGATTTTGAATTTTCCATTTTTGGAAAAACGCAACAAGGTTTTAGAAGCGATAGAGATTATACCGATTTAGACGGAGATTCGTATAATATGCTTGAAAATACAAGAAATCCAACGACTTTTAATATGAATATTAAATATAAAGGGCTTGAAATTAGAGGTATTTATGACGATTATCAAACAAGAACTCGTGATTTTGATGGGAGTAATTTACTTAATGCCTATAAAATGGATTTTAAATCATATTTGGGCGAGATAAATTACAAAATTAAAATTAATGATAAATTATCGATAATTCCAAAGTTAAACTATAAACAAGATCAACCATGGTATTCGCCAGAAGAAGCACTAGAAGGAGAATTAGAGGAGTATTATCCTTTTGATAGAACAGTTAGTAGATATTCTGGAAGCTTAGTGTTATATTATGTTTTTGATAAAAATATAGATTTTGCTTTTGGTTATAATTATAACTACGATATAGCAGAGGATAATACAGAGGATGCTGATAACGTATTTTGGAATGGAAATAAAGAAATTAGTTATCAAACACATGCTGGTTATTTTCAAAGTAATTTGAATAATCGTTTTTTTAATACCACAATAGGAATGAGGTACGAGAAGCATAACCAGTATGGTGGAGCTTTTGTTCCTAGAATTGCAATTGTAAAAAAAGTAAATAAATTAAATTTTAAAGTATTGTATAACAGAGCATTCAGAACCCCAGGTATCGAAAATATAGATTTGAATTTTTACTTGTATCCAGAAGTAACAAAGCCAGTAATTGTTCCCGAAATTACAAATTTTTATAATGCTGAAATTGGGTATCAACTAAATAGCAATATATATGTGAGTACAAATATATTTAGAATAGATTTAGAAAAAACAATAGTTTATTCTATTACCGAAGACGGAAATGAAGGCTACGACAATGTTGGAAGTACTGGTTCTCAAGGGTTTGAGTTTCAACTTAAATCTAAGTTTAAGTCATTTAGTTTCAATGCTAACTATTCATATTACACAACAAAAGGTATTAATCAAATAGAAGATTATGCTGTTACTGGAAATGAACATTTATTTTTAGCAGCACCACAACATAAAGCAACTTTATTATCAACTGTAAAGCTTACAAAAAAAATAAAAGTAACTTTCTCATCTATTTTTTATAGTAAAAGGTACGCTTATAACACATATAATGAAACCGATGATGATATAATATTATCAGAAGAAAAGCCTTTAGTTTTTGCTAATATATTTTTCAGTTATGACAACTTATTTATTAAAGGCTTAAATTTAGGAGCAGGTGTTTATAATATATTTGATGCACAATACAGCTTTAGTCAGGCATATAACGGATGGCATTCATCTATTCCAGGAAAAAGTACAGAGTATATTGTAAGACTAAATTATAATTTAAAAAAATAATTTTATCAGCCCTCATTATTAATAGTGAGGGCTATTTTATTTGTCTTTTGTACCGTTAAGCTTCAAAAAAAGTATAAAGTTCCTCGTTAGTATAATCTTCAATATTTTTTAATTCTGAAAATTCAGATTTCATTTTAATATAATCTTCAATTGTAGTAAGTTTATTCTTTACCATTTGTAAATAAATATTTGGTATTAATCCTCGAGCTTTCTTTTTAGCATCTATAAGTTGAATTTCTATAGTTTTTTTTTCATTAAGAAGATTTTCTAAACTTAAATTATTAAACTCTTCCTTTATTTCATTATAGCTATTTAAAAAATCTTTTAATCTTAAGTTATTCTGTTCAATAGCTCTTTTAAAATAAAAAGATTGGTTATCGAAATTGGAAAGTTTATCTTGTAAAATCAAAATTTCGCTAATTAAATAAGAAATTTTAGTTTGCTTATTTTGGCTACTAACCAATGAAAATATTTTATTTATATCAATCATTCTACAAATTTAAAAAATACATTATAAAAAAACACTAACTTTGTTGTAAATATAAACTATAAAATATGAAAATATTTAAAAAATACTATAAAATTCCTGCCGAGTCACAAGAAATTTATTTGGCACTTACAAATCCTAAATCTTTACATTTATGGACAGGTGAAAAAGCAATTATGTCAACCGAAGTAAATTCAGAATTTTCACTTTGGGGCGGAAGTATAACAGGCATAAATCTTGAATTCGAAGAAAATAAAAAAATAGTTCAGCAATGGTTTTTTGGCGAACAAAAAGAAGAATCAATCGTTACAATAAAACTTCATGCCGATAAAAAAAACACCTCGGTTGAGCTAGTTCACACAAATATACCAGACATAGATTATGACGATATTGCCGAAGGATGGACAAACATGTACTTTGCCTATTTATATGAATTTTTTAATGATGACGAAAAATAATTAGAAAATCTTTTCTCAAAAT
>JAOZLS010000435.1 GCA_029934705.1 Bacteroidales bacterium
AGTTTCTTCTAGCTCCTCAATTATTTGCATTGCACTAATTTTTGGAGCTCCCGTCATTGAGCCTGGCGGAAAACTTTTATCTATAACCTCGCAATATAAATTTGCTGATTTTAAGGTAGAACTTATTGTTGATATCATCTGATAAACTTGCCTAAAACCATAAATCTTACATAATTCATTAACTTTTACACTACCAATTGCTGCTGTTCTCGATAAATCATTTCTTACCAAGTCAACAATCATTATATTTTCGGCTCGCTCTTTTGGGTCATTTTCAAGGCTTATTTTATTCTGCAAATCTGTGTTTTTATTGCTATTTCTTGCAGATGTGCCTTTTATTGGTTGCGAAATAATATTAAGCCCTTTTTTCTTAATATACCTTTCGGGACTTGCCGATAGTAAATATTTATTTTTCAATTTAAAATATGCTGAAAACGGTGTTGGCGAAATTTTATTTAACTTTAAGTATGTTTGCAAGGGATTTATTTTAGCATTTTCAGCATAAAATTCCATGCAAAAGTTTGCTTCGTAAATATTGCCAATTTTTATGTGTTGCTTAACTTTTTCAACCTTTTTTATATACTCATTTTGGCTAATTCGTTGCTTTATATTTAACTTATAATTTTCATTTTTAGGTAGAAGTTCTTGATTAATTATTTTATTGTAAATTTCATTAATTTCTTGTTTAGAGTATAAACTTTCTAAAAAATGTATTTGAAAATTATGGTTTTTTAAAATGAATACAAGTTTAGGCTTGAAAAAATATATATCAGGTAAATTTATACCATCAAAATTTTCAGATTTTAATTCTTCTAAATAATTTTTATAATCGTATGTATAAAATCCAAAATACCAATCGTTTTTTTTATCAATATATGATTTCAGATGTCTCTTTTTATCATTGTTTAGTATAAATTCATTTATTTTACCTATTCCTGCAATAAAATTAAACTCAGATTTTATATAATTACTATTTGCACTAATTTTATCATTATTGCTGTTATAAAAAGCAAAATGTTCAAATTGATTAGACCATGTTACAAATTTTTCGGTAAAATTTACAACTTTATCAATATTAAAACTTAGTATTTTTCTCATATTTATTAATTGTTTTGCAAAATAAACTAAATTTTAGATTTAACTTTATGGAATAATCACTTTTTTTTTATCAATATTAAAAAAGGAATATTTATTTAAAACTTACTAAAATGAAATCGATACAATTATTTGGAATAACAGCAGTCTTTTTTATGTTTTTTATGTTGTCCTGCGGGAATCAGCTAAATAGAAAAGATACTAGTAATCCCCCTTATGTTAGCAACGAAATTGAAATGGACGAAGCTAGTTCTTATGTTGAAACAGGTGTTGAAAAGCGAAAACAATTGAAAAAAGAAGATGATGGTGGCGAGAATTTTAATACCGAGGAGTATGATAAAATTATTGAAAACACTTTTAAAGATGCAAAGCAAAATCCTTTATCAACTTTTTCAATTGATGTTGATAATGCAGCTTATACAAATGTTAGAAGGTATATAAATGGTAGTCAATTACCACCAAAAGGAGCTGTAAGAATTGAGGAAATGATAAATTATTTTACCTACGATTATCCCGATGCTACTGACGAACATCCTTTTTCTTTTATAACAGAAATATCGCAATGTCCGTGGAATACTACAAATAAACTAGTTCATATCGGAATTCAAGGTAAAAAATTAAATTATGAAGAATTAAAACCTTCAAATTTAGTGTTTTTACTGGATGTATCTGGCTCAATGTCAAATGCAAACAAATTACCTTTAATGATAAAGGCTTTTAAAATGCTTTTAGATGAATTAGATGATAGAGATAAAATTTCAATTGTCGTTTATGCAGGTGCCGCAGGAGTAGTATTACCGCCAACACCTGCTTCGGAAAAAAATAAAATTAAGGCTGCCTTAGATAATCTTGAAGCAGGTGGCTCAACTGCTGGTGGCGAAGGTATTAGACTTGCTTATAAACTAGCTAAAGATAATTTAATTGTAGGCGGAAATAATCGTGTAATTCTTGCTACCGATGGTGATTTTAATATTGGTGAATCTTCTACTTCAACAATGGTTGAGTTAATAGAAGAAAAACGTAAGGACGGAATTTACCTTACAATATTAGGTTTAGGTATGGGAAATTATAAGGACGGGCGAATGGAGCAAATTAGTAATGCTGGAAATGGAAATTACTTTTATATTGATAATATTAAAGAGGCCGAAAAAGTTTTTGTTAAAGAAATGCGTGCAAATATGTTTACTATTGCTAAGGATGTTAAAATTCAAATTGAATTTAATCCTGCAAATGTTAAAGCTTACAGATTAATTGGTTATGAAAACAGGGTTATGGCAAATGAAGATTTTAATAACGATTTAAAAGATGCTGGTGAATTAGGAGCTGGGCATACTGTTACTGCTTTATACGAAATAATACCAGTTGGTGCAGGTGCTAATGTAAATACTAGCGACCCACTAAAATACCAAAATACTACTTTAAATAGTGATGGGAAGTACTCTAAAGAAATAATGACTCTTAAATTTAGATATAAACCAATTGACAGCGACAAAAGTATTTTAATTGAGACTGCAATTAACGATACAAATATTCCTTTTGATAAAACATCTGAGAATTTTAGATTTTCGGCATCAGTTGCCGCTTTTGGAATGATTTTACGAGATTCACAATTTAAAGGAACATCAAATTTTGACCTTGTAACAAAACTTGCAAAAGAATCCAAAGGAAAAGATACCGACGGATATAGAGCAGAATTTATTCAACTTGTTAACTCTGCTTCGCTATTAAGCAAGTAAGGTCTAAGACCTATTTAATGTTGCTTATGCACTTGTGCAAAATTCAATTAGTCAGTGTTTTACAAATATGCAAATGTGGTAAAATTTTTGTAAGACGACTTAGTTATTAATCTTATAATAATTGAAGAGACAGCTTGAAGTAACTAATTTTGTTACATTACAGGTTGCCTCTTCTTATTTTTAGAGAGAAGACTTGAAGACTTGTCTATTTTTGAATCATTCTAATATAAAGGTTTTCAACTTTATCTCTGGCCCATTGAGTTTTTCTTAGAAACTTTAGGCACGATTTTATAGAAGGGTCATTATTAAAACAGTTTATATTTATTTTTAACCCGAGTTCTTCCCATCCGTATTTTTCCACCAAGCTTTCAAGAATATCAATTAATTTTACTCCGTGCAAGGGATTATTAAGTTGTTCTTTATCTGTATTGTTATTATCTTTCATTTATTGCCTGATTTTTTGAGTTAAATACTGATTTATATAGAGTTTGTAATGAGATTTATACTGAATTGCTTTAATAATTTTGATTTAGAAAATGGAATATTTTTGTTCTA
>JAOZLS010000436.1 GCA_029934705.1 Bacteroidales bacterium
CTTCCTCTTTTTTAGCGACCAATAATTTACTAAAATTGATAATGCAACCGAAATAATTGCTAAAATAAATACACCAGTAAAACCAATAAGCTTATAAAACAAAATGCCTACTAACGGAGCAAAAGCTCCTCTAAAGCCTGTCAAACTCAAATGTATAGCCTGATAATCAGCACTTTCATCGGCATTACAAAAATATGCTGAACCTATATACCATAATAAGCCCATCATTGCACCAAATAAGCCATAAGCAAAAAATGATAAAATTAAGGTATAGTAAATTGTAATATCCCAAATCATAAATTTTTGTGGAAAATATTCTGTTAAGCCCATAAAAAACAGGTAAAGTAATAATCCTAAAAATGTATATATCGAAAACTTTCGAGGATCAATTTTACCAATAAGTTTAGCAAAAAAAGGTGTGGCAATTATTGAAATTGTATTATACGAATTTTTGTAAAAAGCCAAACTCGAATAGTTTAAATCTAGCTCATTACTTAAATATATTGCTATAACAGCCATGCTTACTAGCCAAGCAAAGCCATACAGCATAAAACCTATTTCAAAATCTCTAAAAGGTTTATTATTCTTAATTATTAAAAACATATTAATAGATGATTCTTTTAGAGATTCAACAAAACTCTTTTTTTTAGTTGATTCTATAACTGGTGGTGTGTAATCTATTTTTGTAAGTATAATAATTGATAAAATTCCGAATATTGCTAAAGTAGGATATATATAAATATAGGAATGAGGGAAATAATCAAGTAAAATTCCAAATCCAAAAGTTACAAAAAGCATTACTACTTTGTTCGCAGTTGTTGCGTATCCATAAAGTTTACTAAAGTTTTTATCACTATAATTTTTTCTTAAAAATAGATTTATTGCTGGAAGTGTTAACGGCCCTGATAAATAATAAATTAAAAATACTCCTAAGAATAATAACTGATAAGTTAATTGGCTTGCTTGTTCAATACTATGTGCTGGAAAAAATATTAGTAAAATAAGTGGTAGCCGAGTAATAACTCCAACAAATCTTATAAGTTTACGCTTTTTTACTGTTCGCTTAAAAAACTCGTTGAATAATACCGAAAATAGTAATACCAAAACCATAAATTGAAATAGAAAACCAATTTGATAATCGGTGCCGTTAAGTCCTTTTATTAAAATAAATTCGTTTAATGCGAGAACTCCAACAAGAATACCTTCAATTATAGAATATGCAAGATGAAGAGCAAATGTTTTTCCTTGTAAAGTCTTAATATGCTTTTTGTAAAAACTTAAACCAGATTTAATATCTAAAAAAAAAATCATGCGTAATAATTTATGTTTTATTGCTTTATGAAATAATTTGCGAAAGTATGTAATTAAAATTCATTATTCTTAATTAAAAGTATTAATTTTGTTTCTATATTAGCAGTAATAAATAATTGAAATTTGCAGTAAATTATATTTTATGGACATTATAAGTTATAACGAATCTGGATATTTACCAGGTATAATTTTAGATAAGGAACGAGGGATCTACACTATGTCTGGTAAAGCTTGTCCCGAAGATCCAGTTGAATTTTATCAACCTATTTTTGATTGGCTTGATAATTATATTGAAAATCCTTCTGATGAAATGATTTTTCAATTTAAAATGATATATTATAATACCGCAACTTCAAAAGTTTTAATGATGATTTTGCAAAAACTTGAAGAAGTAGCAGACAATGGTACTCCTGTAAAAGTAAAGTGGTATTATCCTGAAGATGATGAAGATATGTTTGAAGCTGGCGAAGACTATTCTGAAATGGTTGAGCTAGATTTTGAACTAATTTCTGTTGACGAATAAATTATAACCCTAGAATACTGAAGAATCACCCTAAACGCAAGTCATAAACTTGCGTTTTTTTCGTTATAATGTTTTATCAATCTTATTTTCATGAAAATTATTAAAACTGTTTTTTTACTTCTCTATTCAGTATCTTTATTTGCACAAAACCCAACAGCTCCTGTAATTGATTTAGTTACAGTTAATAATATTACAAAATTGCCTGTTGTTAAATGGAATTATACCGACACGCAAAATATTGACGGATATATAGTTAAACGATTAATTTATTCTCACCCTGGAGTTGCTGATAATACTTACAACCCTGTTGCAATAATAAATAATGTTTATACATTTAATTTTGAAGATAATTCTCCCGATTATGGCGTAGCTTTGCCATATACACGAAATGAACAATACAGACTTATAGCTTTTTCTACCGACGGAAATACCATTAATTATAGCATAATGAGCGAACTTCATAAAACTATTTACGCTAAAGTTGATTTTGATTATTGCAATAATTCAAATATAATTTCGTGGACAAAATACGTAGGGTGGGGTAGTAACTTAATTAATTATGAAATTTATTCATCGCAAAATAATAGCAGTTTTATTAAAATTGGACAAACAAATACTAACGATACAGTATTTAATCATATATTAAGTACAAGTACAAATTATAAATATTTTATTAGGGCAATTCGTGCCGATAATGAGTTTTCGGAATCAAATATTTGTGAAGTAACTCCAGTTTTCCCAGTTTTACCCAAGTTTATTTTAATTGACTCACTAATTTCTACTAATAATAACATTAATCTATATTTTAATATCGATACAAATTCCGAAATAAATAAATATACTATTTACCGGGAAACTGAGTCAAGTTTCGACTCTATTTATTCTTTTTCTAATATTAGTTCACCTTTTATAACTATCGAAGATAAAAATGTTTCAGAATCTCAGCAATATCAGTATTTTATTGGGGCAATAAATAGTTGTAATGTAATTATTGAAAGCTCTGATACTATCTCTAATATTGTACTTTCAGGAAAAAGTCCTGAAATTAATTCATTTCTAAATAAATTAAACTGGCAAACAAAAAATACAATAGCTAAATATGATTTATACAGGGCAACTGAAAACAATAATTATAATTTTTTAGTTGAAGTTTTAGATACTTTTTATACCGATGATATTTTTGATATATATCAAAGCAATTTTGATAATCATGCAGGCAGTGGCTTGTTTTCATATTTTGTATATGCAACAAATATAAATAATTATACAATTATAAAATCAAATACGGAAGAAATTTATCAACCCGAAAAAATATTTTTACCTAATACATTTAATCCAAATAGTAACATTGAAGAAAATAGAATATTTAAACCTAAAATTGCTTTTGTAGATAAATATTTGCTTGTAATTTATAGCAATAGTGGTAAAATTGTTTTCGAGTCAAATAATATTGATAATGGCTGGGATGGTAAGTCGAAAAATGGCGAACCAGCACCAGAAGGAACTTATGTTTTATATTTACAATATACAAACTCTTATGGTGATA
>JAOZLS010000437.1 GCA_029934705.1 Bacteroidales bacterium
GTTAATTCATCAGCTGTCATTGGTCCTGTTGTATCTTGCGAGCCTACAGTTGTCATTTTTGGTTCTACCGATGCTCCAGGTAATACGCCATCTACATTACAAGCTTTACCAACCATCTTTTGAGCCAAAGTGTAACCTTGGTTTTCTTTTACTTCAGGAATAAATGGTTTTGCGAAAAAATCTGCATCTGGCATTCCCAATTCTTTTCTTGATTTTTCTGTAAGTGCTTTTCCTATAATTAATGGAATTCTTCCTCCAGCTCTATATTCATCTGCTAAAGTTGATGGCTTTAAGTCGAATTTAGTTATAATATTAGAATTTTCATCTGTAATTTCACCTTTTGTAGTGTTAATAGTTACAGTTTCGCCATGTTTTAAAACTGTTACATCCAAAGCAATTGGTAATGCTCCTGAATCTTCGGCAGTATTAAAAAATATTGGAGCAATTACTTGTCCTAAAATTACACCAGCTCTTCTTTTATTTGGCACTGCATTAATGTCTTCGCCAATATGCCATAAAACACTATTACATGCCGATTTACGAGAAGACCCTGTTCCTACAACATCGCCTACAAAAGCAACTTTATGCCCCTGCTTTCTCCATTCTGCAATTTCTTTAAGTCCGCCAGGAAATTTTGATTTTCCCATTGATAATGAATGTAATGGAATATCAGGACGACTCCAGGCATCGCTTGCAGGAGAAAAATCGTCTGTATTTATTTCGCCTTCTACTTTAAAAACTTTTATTTTTATTTCTTCTTCTAATTTAGGTCTTGATAAAAACCATTCGCCATCAGCCCAAAGTTTAAGAACTTCTTTTGCTTTTGGGTTAGTCTTGGACATTTCTACAATTGTATCAAAAGCATCGTAAACAAGTGTTATTTGTGATAATTGTTTAACAGCAATGTCTGCTAAATCATTGTTGTTTAGAGCTTCTACAAGAGGGTTTACATTATAACCTCCCATCATTGTTCCCAAAATTTCAATAGCTTTTTCAGGATTAATTAAGGGACTGCTTTTTTTTTCTAAAATAATATCACTTAAAAATTCAGCTTTAACTTTTGCTGCAGGATCAACTCCTGGAGAAATTCTTTGTTCAAAAAGATTCATTAAAAAATCTTCTTTTCCCGATTCGGGTGTTTGTAATAGTATGCAAAGTTCTGATGTTTGCACAGAATTTAAAGGAAGAGCAGGAATACCCATTTCTAACCTTTTAACTTCTTTTTCTAAATAATCTTTTATCATTTTTTTTAGTATTTAGTTTATCGCCTTTTTGCAAAAATAATTATTTATTGCAATTGAAACAATTTGTATTGCTTTTTTTTAATATTCTTATCAAAATATTTAATTATACAATTATTTAAATGGTACAATTATTCAATTATATATAAATTCACTTTGCTATTTTAGAATAAAATATTTTTTCATAAATTTTCAACTATAATCTGGTATTTATTTTTTTTATTTACAAGCATTAAGTAAATTTTACATTTCTATTAATCAATATTCATTAATAATTGTACCATTGTATCATTTAATAATTCTATTAATAAATAATTATGTTTACTTTTGCATTGATATTTGAGTTTTTTTCAGTTAATAAAATTGTATTTTGAAAACTCAATAAATATATGTATATTAAAATTCAATAAATTACAAATAGATATGGGATTAAAGTGTGGTATAGTTGGGCTTACAAATACTGGTAAAACAACAATTTTTAACTGCTTTTCAAGTAATAAAGCAGAGGTTACAAATTTTAGTTTTAGTACAGATAAATCTAATTTAGGAACTGTAAAAGTTCCAGATGGTAGATTATACGAACTAGAATCGTTTCAGCCAACAGAAAAAATAATACCTACAGTTGTTGATATAGTTGATATTCCGGGTTTAGCAAAAGGAGCAAGCGAAGGTGAAGGGATAGGAAATAAGTTTTTGGGTGATTTAAGAAATACCGATGCAATAATTAATGTTTTAAGATGTTTTGACGATGAAAACTTAATTCATATTGAAGGGAGTATTGACCCAGTACGTGATATGGAGTTAATTGATTTTGAGCTTCAAGTAACAGACCTTGAGTCTATTGATAAGAAAATACAGCGTATGGCTAAATTAGCTAAAACTGGTGATAAAGACTCAAAGAAAGCAATTGAAGTATTAAAAGTATATAAAGATCATCTTGAAGAAATGAATCCAGCATTAACAGCTCCTGTTTCTGAAGATGATAAAGAATATGTAAAAGATATAACATTACTTACAATGAAACCTGTGTTATATGTTTGTAATGTTGATGAGAACTCTGCTGTTAGTGGAAATAAATATACCGAAGCTGTCGTTAAAAGTTTAGAGGGGAAAGATGCAGAAGTAATAATAATTGCTGCACAAATGGAGGCCGAAATCTCAGAACTTGAAAGTGAAGAGGAACGTAAAGAGTTCTTGGAAGATGCAGGACTTTCAGAGCCAGGTGTTAATAAATTGATACTTTCAGCATATAAATTGCTTAATTTAGAAACATTCTTTACTATTGGACCTAAGGAAATTAGAGCTTGGACAATAAAAAAAGGTATGTCGGCTCCAGAGGCTGCAGGTGTAATTCATAGCGATTTGCAAAGAGGCTTTATACGTGCAGAGGTAATTAAATATAATGATTTTGTTAGTTTAGGTTCTGAGCAAAAATGTAAAGATGAAGGTAAATTTCATGTTGAAGGAAAAAACTACATTGTTGGAGATGGGGATTTACTAAATATAAGATTTAATGTATAGTATAAAAAAATTGAACCTTTATATAGACTTTTTTAGTCTTTAGATATATTAATAAAAACCTTAATATTATGTTTAAGTTGAAATTACGAAAAATAAAGAAAAGAAAATTTCAAAAGAAAATTTTAAATTTCTTATCTATAGCAATTTTAATAATTCCTATGTTTTTTCTTACAAATTGTAACAAAGGAAAAGTTATAATTTATGGAATTGCTGATACTGTTGAAAACTGCTCTCTACCTTATGTTGTTGCATTTTATCCCGATGCCGAGTTTGGCTCAGGCGATTTAAGATTTGATTGGGATTTTGGCGATGGAAGCTCATCAAATGAGGAAGCACCAGTACATATTTATCATAATGTTGGGCTATACCAAGTAACGCTAACAATTACAAATAAAGAGACATCCGAATCTAAAAGTATCGCACTCGACTTACAGTCCGAAAGCTTAGAAATAATACCAGACTGGGATTATAGTTCTTATAACCAAAAATTGTGGGCTCCAGCAAAAGTATTTTTCAAGAACTTTTCGCAGCACGCAACATCATATAATTGGGATTTTGACGATGGATATATTTCAACAGCCGAAAACCCAGATCATGTTTTTGTTGCTCC
>JAOZLS010000438.1 GCA_029934705.1 Bacteroidales bacterium
GGGTACGGAAGTCCCCTTCGGAAAATCAGGATCTAATTGAAAGCTGTGCCAAATAATTTCAACCTTGTCTTCTGCATTTAATTTAGTAATGGCTTGTTCCATTTTTTTCTTCCCTATAAAGCAAAAAGGGCAAACAACATCATTCCAAATTTCTATTTTAATCTTTTCGGTATTCATTTTATGTTCTTTATTTCATTAAGCGAAGACAGTCAAAGCCAGCACAATAATTAATGTTTGCAAAATAATTTATCGGAACAAAAATATGTTAAAACATTATATGTTACAACATATATTTGAAATATTTTTAAAACTGCAAATATTTTCCAGTTTGTAAACTTATTCTACGACTTGAATTCCGGCTATATTTTTTGCATTAGCAGTGACGTCAATTTATCAAAAAACAAACCATTTCCTTTAATTAATTTCAATATAAGCAACTTTAAGCGATTGTTTTGATTTTGGCTTTATTCAATTTTAATATCATATTTATCTAATAATCCAATGCTACCCATTACTGAAAATTTCGCTTTTCTTATTCTGTTATTCTCTGGATCAATAGAATAATTGCTTGCCGTTCTAAAATCTGAATTTTCTAAATTACTCCTATTAAATATTGTTCCTAACAAGTCACAATTTTTAAAACTTGCTCCTACTATTGATGTTTCAGAAAAATCTACATCTCTGAGTACACATTCATTAAAAAACATCTTTCTTAATTTAAGCCTGCTAAACGAAGAGTAACTTACATTACAATTATCAAAGAAAAATGAAAGTAAAAATGTATTACATTCATCAAAATGAAGACCTAAAAGTTTGCAATCTTTAAACTTAACATCCTTAAAAGATGTGTTTGTAATTTTTGCCATACTAAAATCACAACTTTTAAAAACACATTCAGTAAATGTAAAAGATGATAAGTTTGTGCTTGAAAAATTACAACTTATAAATATACAATCATCATATTCACCTATTTCTAATTGATTTGTTGTAAAGTCAATATTTCTAAATTCTTTTTCCTTTTTTAAGACGCTATTCATTTATTGCTTTTGTAAATATTTTAATAATTTCTATTGAATATTCTCTCCTTTCATTTCGTTGTTCAGAGTTCGCTAATTTCTCTTGATGGATTGCAATTATCGCTAAGTTTGACATTTCCAATTCAGTCGAATGTGAGAATTTAGCTTAAAAACGCGAACAAGTCCAGTAATTCCGTTTCGGATTTCAAATTCCTTTTTCAATTCAAGTTCGTTTCTTAAATTACCTAGCCAAATTTTTAGACCGTTTTCAGAAAAAAGAAAACCCCAGACTTTTTCAGTCGAAAAAATTATTGTTTTCCTTATTCCAAATTGAAACCCTACGTCATTAGTTTGTCCCTTCATTCTATAAATCTCCCAAATTTATTTTTATTGTATTTGTTGAACTAATACTAAAATTACAATCTTTAAAGGATGGTGGTCCCATAAAACCTTTTGCATTACTAGACACGCCTATTGGCTCTTTAGGAATCCCTACGAATGAAGTTTCCAGTTTACCGCTAGAATTAACATCGTGATATACAGAAATAGCATAATTTCCCGTTTCTATTTCTTTAAACTGAACAACTACAAATCCTTTTTTAGCTTTTACTTTTAAAGTTTTGTCAGCCTTAGAAATATCAATAGGAAACCCCTGATCATTTGAATACAGGGAAACATATAAATAGCCGTCATCACTTTGTATATTATCAACTTTGACAGACAAACTATTTGTTGTAGAGTAAATATTAAATATTAGAAAGATTATTAAATTTATCATCTGATTTTCTTTTTTGTTTGCAGGTAACGGAGAGCTATAAATTTTGGCGTGTATTTCAACCCACTTTATTATCAAGTTGTACCTAAGCAAAAATAATGAATTTCCATTTCAAATACCAATACCGGCCCGCTAATTTTATAGCATGTTAGCAACTGGATACTCTTCTTTATCCACAGTCAATTCAGTCTTTCAGAACTTCTTAATCATAGTTTCAATACGTGCCAATTTAGCTGCGAAGCACAAATTTATTTTACTTTTTTGCGGATGGACAAAAAGCCTTTTGAGCTAATTTGTTTAGTTTTGTAAGCTCTTTTACAAGCCTTTGGGCACGTGATTGCCTTGTGTGAGCTTGGAAATGTGTTTACAAAATAATAAAAGATATCTTTTAAAGTTACCGAAATACGATATAATGAAAATGATTGTGAAATAAATTATTATGTTATCAACATCTTAATATAAGGAGAGCTAAAAATGAATAAATACAAGAAAATTGAAATCTTTGAAGGCATTTCGAGAAACATATTTATATTAGGATTAATCAGTTTATTTACCGATCTCTCAAGCCAGATGGTTTTTCCATTAATTCCTTTATTCTTAACCACTGTCTTGGGTACTGGTGCTTATGCGGTTGGTATCGTTGAAGGTGCTGCAGAAACAACTGCTTCTTTATTGAAATTTGTGTCCGGCTATTGGTCTGATAAAATTAAAAAAAGGAAACCTTTTGTTTTGTTTGGATATTCTCTGTCGACTATAACAAAACCTTTATTTGCCTTTGCTAATATCTGGTCTTTTGTTCTTTTTATCAGGGTTATAGAGAGAGTTGGTAAAGGATTACGAACTGCTCCACGTGATGCGATTGTGGCTGAGTCCAGTGATGAAAGTGTTAGAGGAAAAGCTTATGGCTTTCAAAGAACAATGGACGGCATTGGCTCGGTTATAGGGGCTTTGCTTGCCTTTTTATTACTTCCAATTATCGGATATAGGAACATCTTCCTATTTGCTTTTATACCCGGAATAATTGCAGTATTTGTTATTCTGTTTATCAAAGAAAGAAAAATACCTGCGAAAAAAAAAGAACCCAGAGAGATTTCCATTAAGCTAAGTTTTAAAGAATTGTCTGTGAATCTGAAATTGTTTGTTATTGTATCTTCAATATTCACAATGGGGAATTTTGGATATGCTTTTCTTTTGCTGCGTACTATTGATATTGGCTATACGGATTCTAATGCAATTCTTTTCTATGTTTTATTTTATATTATTTATACTATTTGTGCTATTCCTTTTGGAATATTATCAGACAGAATTGGCAGAAAACCGGTTTTAATAGCAGGATATGCATTATTTAGTATCACTTCTCTTGGATTAATATTCGCTTCAAATATTTACAGTATTTTATTGTTATTTGTCATTTATGGAATATTCTATGCCATGATTGATGGTGCTCAAAGAGCCTTTGTGGTTGATTTAGCGCCAAATCATCTAAAAGCAACAGCATTAGGAACTTTCCATACTGCAATAGGATTGGTAGCTCTCCCAGGTGGGTTTATTGCTGGCTTGCTGTGGGATAAAATAA
>JAOZLS010000439.1 GCA_029934705.1 Bacteroidales bacterium
TTTTATAATGCTTTTCAATACTGTATTGTTTAAAGTGTTTGGGGATATTTCTTTCTAATTCATTTCGCACATCATCTTTAGCCAATACTAGCATTTTGGAAGCCAAGTCATCACTATTTTCAAATTCATACAGCAACCCAACTTCTTTGGGAACCATATATTGCAACGAGCCTATGTTGGCAGTTATCACAGTCTTGTTAAAACTAAAAGCTTCTAAAATGGAGTTGGGTAAATTTTCATAGATCCTTGATGGTTGCACAACATACAATGCGTTTGAAATATACTTATTAACCTCTTCTTTATCCATAAAACCAAAGATTTTACAATGCGTGTTAAAAATTTTCTCTTGCTTTGAATCTAATATTAACTGTAGCTCGTTTTTAGACCCACCTAGTAAATAAAGATAAATATTCTGTTTATACAGATCACTTTTCAAATATGCATAAACAAGTGTATCAATGGCTTTTTCCTTGCCAAATCTTCCGAAGTATAAAACGTATTGATGATCTTGGGTTGAAATGGTATAATTTCTATAAGGCATTTCTTTAAAGGTGGGTATAACCTCTAATTTGTTTTTAGAATAACCTTTTTCTGCCATTTTAGTTTGCATAAAATCATTAGTGCAAATAAACTTATCTACTTTGTCGTAAATACGTAAAACTTTTGTTTGAAATATAATGGCAAACGCTTTTAAAGTGCTCGCTACATAAGAATTTTTAATGCATTTATTTGAAACACATTGTAAAAAGTTTTTCTCAATACAGGCCTCACATAATTCCCCTTTGCCATTTGATAAAGTCGGTGTAGGACACACTAGAAAATAATCAGATAATCTAACATATACCGGTAAATTAAATTTTTTACAAGCATCGATTACACTGGGTGATAGCTTATTATAGTGTAATAGAATATAGGCTACATCTGGTTTTGTTTTTTTAAGTAATACTTCCAATCTTTTTTTAACATGAAAAGAATAGAAAAGGCGTGATAAAACACTCAAAGCCATTTTGGGTGTTTTTTTTAAGTCATCAAAATAGGCTTCGTCTTGCCCTCCTAGAGGTTCCGCAAAATATTTTTCATATTTAGTCGGAATATTCTTTTTTGATTTAATAGAAAACGGAATAACCTCATGTCCTTTTTCTTCTAAATGTGCTATTAAATCAAACATATATCTTTCCGGACCTCCGGACACATAATATCGATAGTTTATTATTAAAATTTTCATACGGACGAATCATTAAAACTCAAATATAAGCTTTGATAAAAAGGTGATAAACTTACTGCACAAAAATAACTGTTTTTTTTAATTGTTTCGCGTTAAACTTTAGATGTAATTGATTTTTTTATAAACCATTCATAGAAAACAAATGATAAAAATAAGATCAGTTCACTAAACACAAATATATTCGTATACTGTTCCAATGCTTTGGGTTGGAGTAGCAGATATAGGATTAACTTGATAAAAAACGGTATTAATAGAATAATAAAATTGATTTTTGATCTATGGAAATAATTGTTTTTTACGATAAAAAAACCACTTAAGGCAGAGGGTATAATCGCAAACATAATTCTTTTTAAAACTATGGCTCCTGAATAATAAGATTCAGGGAACAACAATTCAAAAATGAAATCGGAAGAAAAATAGAAAAATATAACAACTCCAATTAAAACCAAAAACATATATTTAATATAAACACTTTCCTGTTTTATTATTTTTTTAAAATGAGAAGTGTTAAATGACATGAAAAACAAAAGTACTACCGTAAATATAGTGTAGGATGAGGAGAAGAAAGCCAATTCGTGTTTTGGTAAATTCGCTTCAATTACAAGAATGTCCATCCTACTCAATCCTACAAATATAAAATAATACAACAAATAATACTTTGATGCTTTAAAAGCTAGAACAAGGTTTTTTCCTATAACTCTAAGCTTTTCAAAATGTACTTCTAACTTAAAATATTGCTTTAAGTAATTATAACTTATAATAATTGTTATTATGGAGGCTATAAGATAGATTAATAATATTTTCCATAAAGTCCATTCAAATGCTGCATAGCCAAAATACAAGCTCGCCACCATAATGAATCGGAGTAATGGTTCTGTAAGAATTACGGTAGCATCGACTTTTTTTATTTCTAAACCCCTAGCGATCATTTTAATAATTGAAGAGGAAGAAGTAACTAAAATCACTATTGAAAAAAGAATTCCGGGGATTGTTAATAAGGGTTTAACACCAATAAAAAAAACAGCAATGAAAATAATAACAATTATTGATAGAAAAAATCGAGCAGAAAAATATAAATTTATTTTTTGTAATTGATTTCTTAAACTTTCATTAAAAATTAAATTTGAAAACCCACCATCCATCACAACACTTGCCCAAAGCACAATAGACACAATATATGAATAATCAGCATAGTCATCAATACTCAATACTCTTATCATCAATAGTATGTTGACAAAAGCAATTAACTTGGCAAAAACTTCAGCAGCGGGAATAAGAATTGTTTTTATTGCGTATTTTTTTTGCAAACTTCTTAAAAAATTAGTTTAACTGATATTTATTACAACAAAAAACTAGCTTTTATCAGCCTTATTTTGTTGTTGTTGTTGTATTACTGCATTTATTATCAGAGCTATCAACATAAAGATAACAACTCCCCTATTTTGACTAAATATGGCATCCGAACTACTGTCAATCAATAAAACAATAAGTCCTAGTAAACCTGCAATAATCGTATTTTTCAAAAATACATCATTTTGAGCTTTAAAAAAACTAAGTAAAATGGAAATAAAAGAGACAATGACTCCAAGCATTGCCAGCAAGCCAAAAATACCAAATTGTCCCAACACCATCGGCCAGTACTGATCTGCTATAAATTGATGATATTTTGGCATGATGCCCCAAACTTTATGAATATCATAGTGTTGATAGACCCACGAATAATTCGGTCCTGAAAAAAAAGATCCATAACTACCAAAACCCGTACCCAATGGGAAAAAATCATAGGAAATAACAAAACCATGTTTTAATAAAACCGCCCTTGACCAACCAAGCTTAATGGCTTCATCAGAGAAATAAAATAAAATCCATTCTTTAAATATAAAAAATAAGGCAATTGGTAATAAAGCAATAAAAGCATAAATATACTTAACATTAACTCGTGCTATAATATTTTTATAAAAAATAAAAAATAGCGCAATAAAAACAAAGCCAAAGTATTTTACCCGTAAAGTAACCAAACCTACAAGTAGTATAAAAACCAATACAGCTTTCCATTTATTTATATAATACGGATAAAGTACTATAAAAATAAAGGAAATAGCAAATGAAAGTCGAGAAGGATGTGTAAAAAACAAT
>JAOZLS010000112.1 GCA_029934705.1 Bacteroidales bacterium
AATACTGGACCTTTTATTCAATATACGTATGTAAGAATAAATTCACTTTTAGCTAAAGCTGAAAAGGATGGTATATCGAATATTGATAAATTTAATTTTGTGTCGCATGTTCAAATTGAAACTAATTTAATAAAGAAAATTTATCAGTTTACTGAGGTTGTTGAAGAAGCAGCAAGCAAAAGAAACCCATCGGTAATAGCCAATTATGTTTATGAATTAGCAAAAGATTTTAATAAATTATACCATGAATTACCTATTTTTAAAGAGGAAAATATTGATAAAATGAAATTTAGACTTTCATTATCTAAAAAAGTAGGAATTATTATTAAAGATGCCCTAGACTTGATGGGAATTGGTGTTCCTGACAGAATGTAGTACTTCCAAGTTAAAAATAAAAGAGTCCGATATAATTAAATATCGGACTCTTTTATTGTAATGAATTATTTTATTTTCAGATTAATGAATTTTCCTTCTATTTTTTGAAGTTTACTTTTATCGGGCAAGGATTTTACTTTAAAATTATATTCACCGTTAATAGTATTTCGTTCACGGTCAATAGAGTTAATTTTAACTTCGCCTTCATAAGAAACAAAATAAACAGGTTTTAAGTTCTTATCTTTGGAAATAACTTTATATGTAAGTCCACATCCTGTAACAGACACTCCTGTTTCGTAGTCATATATTTGCTTATATTTACCTTCTTTATTTCCTTTAACAGTAATTATTAAGGCACTTTTAGATTTCTCTTTTGTACTATAAGCTTCTATTACAATTAAACCTTTATTAATGCTTACTTTTTCGGCAGATATAGATTTCTGAGATTTATTAATACTTAGCTCAAAATAATTTTCAGGCAAATAGTCTTCTTTCTCACAGCTAGATATCCCTGCGAATAAAATAAAAATAAATAAAAATTTAATAAAGGGTTTCATCATCACTAATTCTTTCTAATCTTTATAAATATGGTACATTATCAAAAACGCCATTACTAATTAAAAGGCTATCATCAAGCGAGTTTGCTGCTGTAAAGCTAAAAGTTCCAGAAATTTTACCATCTCCAAATTCTGTAATTGTTACAGTACCACTAGTACTTAAATATTTTTTTGTACCATCAGATTCATCATCTTTATCTAGTAAATATACTGCATAAGTCTCAGTTGATCCTTCAAGTGCTAATAAATTATAAGTTCCAGGTCCTGTAGCTTTTATTGAGATAAATATTTTTTTTCCTGTTAAATCAAAACCTACAATAGTCATATAGTCGCTATAATTTGCACCAATTACAGATGCAAGTGAGGCTTCCCAAGTAACTCCAGCTATATCAGCTTTCATTGTTGCAAATGTATCTTTATCGCAGCTTGTATTTATTGTCATAGTACTTATTAATAGTACTGCAAAAAGTGTTTTTAATTTCATTGTAAATATATTTAGGATTAATAAAAGGTAAAGATAACGCTTTTTAGCTTATCTCAAAACTAATAAATGCTTTTCTTTTAAACTTAATTCAAAATATAAAATTGTATAATTATCAAAAAAAATGCTTAAACAGCTAATATTTTAATAAATTTACCGTGATTTATTAATTGATCTATTTCCTTATGTTAAAGAAATTTAAAATTGCACTACACTGGCAAATATTATTTGCAATTGTTTTAGCCGTATTATATGGTATAACCTTTCCAAATTTACATAGTTTTTCTTTTGAAAGTTATGAAAAGTTTGCGAAAACTGCCGATAAAAACAATATTGACATTGTAATTATTAAGAATGCTGAAAAGCTAGTTAATATTAAAGCCATATCAGGTGATGAGTTTTTATCAAATATTTCAGAAAATGAAAGAATCGTTTTAACTAAAAAACAGAGAGAAATAATTCTTAGCTCTTCAGTTTATAATCCGCCTATTTCTTATGTTAGTTGGATGGGTGATTTGTTTTTACGAGCTTTAAAAATGATAATTATTCCCTTAATTTTGACATCCATAATTTCGGGAATAGCAAACATTGGTTCTGCCGGTAATTTAGGGCGACTTGGTCTTAAAACTATGTTATATTATCTTAGTACAAGTACTTTAGCAATATTGGCTGGTTTGTTTTTTGTTAATCTTTTAAAACCAGGGCTTGGAAATAATATTATAAAATACACAGAATCTGAAGATTTAGGTTTACTCTCAAATTCATTCTCAGATACATTAATGAATATAGTGCCAGAGAATATTTTTCGCTCATTTGTTCAGCAAGACATGCTGTCCATAATATTTTTTGCAATTTTATTTGGCTTTTTTATTACTAAAATAGAAAATAAATCACAGAATTTTTTACGTAACTTTTTCAACTCTACGTATGAGGTAATGATGAAAATAACAATGTTTATAATTATTTTTACACCTTTAGGAGTCTTTGGCATTATTGCTAAAACTGTTGCCGACCATGCAGGACAGTTGCTAATATTGCTCCAGGGCTTAGGGTTATACTCACTTACAGTATTGTTAGGTTTGGCTTTTCATGCTTTAGTTGTTTTACCTCTAATTGTTAAATTTGTTGGTAAATCAAACCCATATAAACATTTTAAGAGCATGCGTGCTGCATTGCTTACTGCTTTTTCTACTTCATCATCGGCTGCTACATTATCTTTAACTATTGAGTCGGTTGAAAATAAATCGGGTGTTTCTAATAAAGTTGCAGGTTTTACTTTACCACTTGGTGCAACCATAAATATGGATGGTACTGCCTTATATGAATGTATTGCTGCAATTTTTGTAGCTCAAGTTTATGGTTTCGATTTAACTATTACCGAACAATTTATTATTGTTGTTACAGCTTTGCTTGCCTCTATTGGAGCAGCAGCTATTCCTATGGCAGGAATGGTTATGCTCTCCGTTGTTTTGGCTGCTGTTGATTTACCTTTAGCGGGTATTGCTCTAATTTTGCCTGTTGATAGAATTTTAGATATGTTTAGAACAGCAATTAATGTTTGGAGTGATAGCTGTGGAGCAGTTGTTATTGCTAAAACGGAAGGAGAAAATCTCAAAATTTAATTAAATTTAATGAAAACTTATTAAATTAGTTTTTTTTGTTGTATCTTTTAAAAATCTTACAAAATAATATATGAACGAATCTATTTTAAAAGCTTTAATGAGACTATTTGCAATAATTGCAAATGTCGATGTACACGGTGTTTCTAGTAGTGCTAGAAATATTGTAATTTCATATTTATCTTTAATGCTTAATAAAGCAAATGTTGACCAATACATTAAATTATTCGAAGACTATGTAATTGTTCATCATAAAATTGGAGCAAAGGACAGTATAAAAAAGAGAAAACGAAAATCTTCAAATTCTGTCAAGGTATTAATGATTTGCAACGAAATAAATGAAGAACTTCATCAAGAAGAAAAACTTATTGTACTGGCACGTTTGCTCGAATTTATTAGCGAAGATGAAATTATTACAGATGATGAAATTGAATTTGTTTCTACAGTAGCCGATGTTTTTAATATAAGTGAGGAAGAATATAATTTATTGTATTGTCTTATTATAGGCTCTGTAAACGATGCTATTGATAAATCTAAAATACTATTAGTAAATAATAAAAGTTCGATAAATAGAGAATTTAGGCACATACAATCTACTAATTTACAAGGTACTATAAATATTTTGTATTTAAAAAGTACAAATACTTTTGTTTTTAGGTACGTGGGGCAAGACTCTATTTTCTTAAATAGCCATAATATATTCCCCAAAAGAATTTATGTTTTGGACTCTGGCTCTGTAATAAAAGGTTCCAGAATATCGCCAATTTATCATAGCGACGTATCAGGCAACTTTATTAAGTTATATAATGAAAATGAAATATTTCTTAAAGCAGAAAATATTAGATTCAAATACCCAAATTCTGAAAATGGTATCCATGAATTTGATTTTATCGAAAAATCTGGACGGCTTATCGGTATTATGGGCGGAAGTGGAGTGGGGAAGTCCACTTTTTTAAATGTTATTAATGGAACATTTCCTCTTCATTCTGGTAGAATAACAATTAACGGTTACGATATTTATAATGAAAAATCTAAATTAGAAGGTGTTATTGGCTTTGTCCCGCAAGATGATTTATTAATTGAAGAACTAACCGTTTATCAAAATCTATATTTTAATACTAAATTATGTTTTAATGATTATTCTGAAAAAGAAATTGTTAAAACAGTATTGCAAGTTCTTAACGACTTAGATTTAGAATCGGTTAAACATTTAAAAGTAGGAAGCTCGCTAAATAAATTTATTAGTGGCGGACAACGAAAAAGATTAAACATAGCCCTAGAGTTAGTGAGAGAACCTTCGATTTTAATAGTTGATGAGCCAACTTCTGGTTTGTCTTCAATGGACTCTGAAATTGTTATGTCTTTGCTGAAAAACCAAACACTAAAAGGTAAGCTTGTTATTGTAAATATTCATCAGCCATCGTCGTATATTTATAAATTATTTGATAGTCTTTTGATGCTTGATAGAGGTGGATATCCTGTATATTATGGTAATCCGATAGACGCTGTTGGGTATTTTAAAAAAGCGGCAAACTACGTAAATGCCGAAGAAAGTGAATGTCATACCTGTGGAAATGTAGATTCCGAAGAATCACTTCAAATTCTTGAAGCAAAGATTGTTGATGAACATGGAAAATTTACTAAACAACGAAAAATAAGCCCAAAAGAATGGTACGCAGCATTTAGAAAAAACAATAATCCAGAAAACATTGATAACACTAGCAAAAATAACGAAAAGAGTACGTTGCCTCTAAATCATTTTAAAATTCCAAGCAGTTTTAAGCAATTTTTAATTTTTACAAAACGAAATATTTTATCGAAACTAACTAACAAACAATACCTTTTAGTAACATTTTTAGAAGCTCCAATATTAGCAGTAATTCTAGGATATTTTACAAAGTATATTAGCGGAACAGAGTTAGACCCCTCCAAATATGTATTTGCCGAGAATATGAATATTCCTGCCTATTTATTTATGGCAGTTACAGTTGCTTTGTTTTTTGGGCTTACATTAAGTGCCGAAGAAATTATTAAAGATAAAAAAATATTAAAACGTGAAAAATTCCTAAATCTTAGCAGAAGTTCATATCTTAATTCAAAAATAATAGTTCTTTTTGCTATTTCAGCAATACAAATTATGTCTTTTATTTTGGTTGGTAATTTTATTCTTGAAATAAAAGGAATGACTTTGACTTATTGGCTTATACTATTTTCAACAGCAGCATTTGCAAATATTTTAGGTCTAAACATTTCGGCATCTTTTAATTCAGTAGTTACTATTTATATAATTATACCTTTTATTTTAGTACCTCAGTTGCTTTTTAGTGGCACTATTGTTGACTTTACCAAGTTACATAAAAAGTTTACATCTTATAATGCAGTGCCTGTAATTGGCGATATAATGACATCTCGTTGGGCTTACGAAGCTATTGCAGTAGCTCAATTTAAAAATAATAATTTTGAAAAACACTTCTTTGAAAATGACCTTAAAAAGAGTCATAATACTTACTATCTTTCATTTTTTATTCCTGAAATAGAAAATAGACTAACTTCTTTAAAATCAAATAATAAATTAAATAAAATTGATAATAAAACTCAGGCAAATATTATTATTAATGCTTTAAAAGAAATAGATACTAAAAATAAGTTTGCTGAATTATATAATAGAAAAGATATTGAGAATTTTACTAAAGAAGAAGAAAATAATATACGAGAATTTTTAATTCAACAAAAGCGAAAGTTTAACGGTTTTCAATATAAATTAAATTTAGAAAGTGATTCTATATTTGAATTCTTAATTGATAAGCTCGGAACTAAAGAAGCAGTATTTGAATTAAAAAAAGATTTTTACAATAAACAAATTGCAAATATTGTTAAAAATAAAACAGAATTTAGTTCGATAAAAGAAGTTGATGGCGAACTTATACAGTTAGTTGACCCAATATTTAAACTACCAGAATACAACAACGGTCGAGCTCATTTTTATTCACCTGTAAAGCGTATAGGAAGCCTCACAATTAATACCATTACATTTAATGTTATGTTTATTTGGTTAACAAGTCTCTTCTTATACTTTATGCTACGATTTAATGGTTTCAAAAAAACTCTAATGTTGTTTAGTAAAGAGAAGGATATGGATTAAAAAGTAATGATTCAGTTTTACTGTTTCTTTGTCCATGCAATAATAGCTGCTGGTAATAAATGAGCAAAAATTATTAATGTAGCAACTAAAACAATGCTTAACGAGCGTTCTGAAACCGAAAATATAAGAAGAAGTAACAATAAAGTTACTGCAAAAATCCCGTATGCTAATCTTAATGATTTGTTTGTTAATATAAGCTCTCTTTCATCAAGTTTTGCTAAAGGTTTGTGGGTGAATTTCCATAAACCTGTTTTGATAAAGGTTATTTGTAAACTTAACAGAAATATGCCTATAAAAATAAACATAATAATTTCAAGCAAATTTTCACATTTAGTTGTAACTCCGAATTCAAAAATTGCTGCAATACTAAACAGACTTAAAAAAGTTAAAATTATACCAATTCTTCTAATTATTAATTTATTCTGTCTCATAATATTATATGTTTAATATATAGTTTGATGTGGTTCAGTGAATTACAAAAGCAAAACGACTATGGATTTTAAAATTCACTTATAGTTTTAAATGGTTTTGTCGAAAAAATTATATCAATCGGTAATTCAAATGTTTCGGATATACGAAAAGCTAAATCTAAACTAGGATTATATTCTTCACGCTCTAAATATCCTATTGTCTGGAAATTTACTCCTATTTTTTCTGCAAGTTCTTTTCGAGAAATCGATTTTTCTTTGCGAATGAGTGAAATTCTATTATATATTTTTCGAGACTCCATGTTGTAAATATACTATAATTATTGTAAATATACAACAGATATGCAAATATATTATTTAACTATATTTTTAAGTTCGAAAAAAAAGTTTGGAGTCTCGTATATAACAAAAAAAAGCTTTCAAATTAATGAAAGCTTTTTTAGTACCCGGAGCCGGGGTCGAACCGGCACGACCTTTACGGATCACTGGATTTTAAGTCCAGCGCGTCTACCAATTCCGCCATCCGGGCAACTTTGAATTGATATTTTGAGCGAAAAACGGGACTCGAACCCGCGACCCCGACCTTGGCAAGGTCGTGCTCTACCAACTGAGCTATTTTCGCGATTGCGGTTGCAATAGTATAACATTTATTTTAAACATCAAAACAAATACCAAAAAAAATGTAATTTATTTTTAATTATTTTTTCATTCAATATCTCTAATGTTTATATGTGTTTGATTAATACTAATTTGGCATATTATATTGTTTTTGAAAAAAAAACAATAATATTTCCATTTTTTTTATCGGTTTACAAAATGATTATAATTTTTAGTAAATTTTACATTAAAAGAACCTTATTTAATTACTTTTTTTGGTAAAATTTATTAAATTTGCATCTTCTTGAATTAAGAAGTAAGTATTTACTAAATAAGTAAAAATATATGTTTGACAATTTATCGGAAAGACTGGAGAAATCATTTAAGATTATAAAAGGTGAAGGTCGAATATCTGAAATTAATATTGCAGAAGCTTTAAAGGACGTTAGGCGTGCATTGCTTGATGCCGATGTTAGTTTTAGTATTGCCAAAGAATTTACTAATAACGTAAAAGAAAAAGCTATAGGTGCAGATGTTTTAAAATCTGTTAAACCTAAGCAACAAATTATAAAAATAGTACACGACGAGCTTGCCGAGTTAATGGGTACAAAAGCCGTTGATATTAATATAAAAGAAAAACTTTCTATTATTTTAATTGCTGGTTTGCAAGGAAGTGGTAAAACTACTTTTACGGCTAAATTAGCTAATCATCTTAAAACAAAGAAAGGAAAAAACCCTTTGGTTGTTGCTGCCGATGTTTACAGACCTGCGGCAATTGAGCAATTAAAAGTTTTAGGAGAACAGATAACTGTTCCGGTATATTTTGACATGGATAACAAAAACCCTGTTAAAATTGCCAAAGCAGCAGTTAAGGAGGCTACTGCCAAAGGACATGATGTTGTTATTATCGATACTGCTGGTCGTTTAGCTGTTGACCAAGCAATGATGAACGAAATTTCGGATATTAAAAAAGAGGTTAAACCTCACGAAATTTTATTTGTTGTTGATGCAATGACAGGGCAAGATGCCGTAAATACAGCAAAAGAATTTAATGACAGACTTAATTTTGACGGTGTTGTACTAACAAAACTCGATGGTGATACCCGTGGTGGTGCTGCTCTTTCAATAAGAAGTGTTGTTAATAAGCCTATTAAATTTGTAGGTACAGGCGAAGGCATTGATGCTTTAGATATTTTTCATCCTGAAAGAATGGCTGACAGGATTTTGGGTATGGGTGATATTGTTTCGCTTGTTGAAAAAGCTCAAGAGCAAATAGATGAAGATGAAGCTAGACGATTACAAAAACGTATAGCCAAAAATCAATTTGATTTTAATGACTTTTTAAAGCAGTTAAATCAAATTAAGAAAATGGGTAATATAAAAGACCTAGTTTCAATGATTCCAGGAATGGGCAAAATGGTAAAAAACATAGATATTGAAGACGATGCATTTAATGGTATTGAGGCAATAATACAGTCCATGACACCTGAAGAACGCTCTACACCTGTTATAATAAACGGTAGTAGGCGTAAAAGAATTGCAACAGGAAGTGGAACCAATATTCAAGAGGTAAACCGCCTAATTAAACAATTTGGCGATACAAAAAAAATGATGAAGATGGTTGCTGGTGGCGGTGCTATGAAAACTGCAAAGAAAAAGAAGAAAAGAAGATAATAATTTATATTTAAAGGTCTTTGGTAATCATCAAAGACCTTTTTTATTTAATATATAAGATATGTATCAAATTATAGATGGAAAAAAGATTTCAGCAGAAATTAAAATTGAAATTGCTAAGCAAGTAGAAGAAATAATTTTAAAAGGTGAAAAAAGACCACATCTTGCCGCAATATTAGTTGGTGGCGATGGTGCAAGCGAAACTTATGTTGCACATAAAGTAAAAGCATGCGAACAAGTCGGTTTTAAATCGACAATGGTGCGTTTTGCAGAGGATATTAGCGAGCTAGAGCTTTTATCTAAAATTGACGATCTTAATAATGATTCTGATATTGATGGTTTTATTGTTCAGCTTCCCTTACCTAAACATTTTTCAGAAGAAAAAATTATTCGAGCCATTAACCCTAAAAAAGATGTTGATGGTTTTCATCCAGAAAATATTGGCAGGATGACTCTTGGCTTGCCTGCTTTTGTATCAGCAACACCATTTGGGATTGTAGAGCTTTTAAAAAGGTATAAAATTGAAACTAGTGGTAAGCATTGTGTTGTTTTAGGTAGAAGTAATATTGTTGGTAAACCAATTAGTATTTTAATGTCTCAAAAAGCTGAATTTGCTAATGCAACTGTTACTGTTTGCCATAGTAGAACACAAAATATTAAAGAAATCACAAAACAGGCGGATATTTTAATTGTAGCTTTAGGTCAGCAAGGTTTTGTTACTGCCGACATGGTAAAAAATGGAGCAACAGTTATTGATGTTGGAATTCACAGAGTAAAATCCGACAAAACAAAATCGGGCTGGAAACTTTTAGGCGATGTTAAGTTTGACGAAGTGGCTGAGAAATGTAGCTACATAACGCCAGTGCCAGGCGGTGTGGGACCAATGACAATTGTGTCTTTACTGAAAAACACTTTATTAGCGGCACAAAACAAGATAGAGTTTTAATTTTAAAAATTATTACTTCAAACTACATAAATATCCTAGCTTATATAAATCAAATAAAAATAAGCTGGGATTTTTACTTTTTAAATTTATCAAAATTAAATTTTGGCTGATATAAAACATTAGTTTAAATAGAAATTTAATTTTATAAACTTTTAAATATACTTTTAAAAGTTTAATATCGGTTGAAAGTTCAGGCTCTTCAAAATTTTCGTAAATATGCTTTAAATTATCTACTGCTGATCGTGTCTTTTTTAAAAACTCTTCTGTCTCATCAATTCCGCAATGATATAATGGATTATTTATATGTTTAATTTTAATTTTTTTTCGCTTTAATTCATAGCCAAACAATGTGTCTTCATGCCCATAACCTTTTATTTTCTCATTAAATGTTATTTTTTTGAAAATAGATTTATTTAGACAAAAATTACCTGTCATAAATGAGCTATAGGGTTTTATACTTCTTATTTTACAATCTATTGCTTCTCTTTTTCTACCATATTTTAGCCTTAAAATATGTTTCTTTTCAAGCTTATCACATTTTTTATATTTTATTCCACCATATAAAATGGAATTTTCTTCTGAGTTTTCAATATAATTTTTTATAAAATTATCATCTACTGTAAGCATATCGCAATCGGTAAAAATCATAATATCATAATGTGCATGTATCACAAGCAAATTACGGATTTTAGATCTGCCTTCATTTTCTAATAGTTGAATGTAGTTTACGTTTGGTAAATTCTTTAACTTGCAATTTTCAACTTGATATTTTTCTTCCGATAAATCATCTATAATAATAATTTCGTAAATTATTTTAAGTCTTTGAGCTTCATTATTTAGTTGAAGTACAAATTCTTTTATAAATCTGTTATATACGGGTATTAATATTGAAACCATTACTGAGTATTTGAAAATTGCCCTAATAATTATATTTTCAAAACTATTAGAGCAATTTGATATATCAATTTTGAGTCCACTCCGAAAAGTCAAACTTTTTGAGTTTCAATA
>JAOZLS010000440.1 GCA_029934705.1 Bacteroidales bacterium
TCAAAATTGATGAAATTAATTTTTCTTAGCAAAAAATTCTTTTACTTTATCTTTGTGTACTATTTCTTCTTTAAAAATATACGCTCCTGTTTTAGGAGATTTCACCATTTTAACTACTTTGGTAAATGCTTTACCTTCACCTTTTTGTAGTGATGCAACAACTTTCTTAGCCATAACTAAAAATTTTTATTTTATTTCTTTATGAATTGTATTTTTTCTCAGGATTGGATTGTATTTTTTCAACTCCATTCTTCCTGTTGTATTTTTTCTATTCTTCGTAGTGATATATCTTGAAGTTCCAGGAAGTCCTGAATCTTTATGCTCTGTGCACTCTAAAATCACTTGAATTCTATCGCCTTTCTTTTTTGCCATTGTTCTCGAGTGTTAATATTAAAATTTATTTATAAAACCTTGTTCTTTTGCATCTTTTAAAGCTTTTGCCAAGCCTTTTTTATTGATAGTTCTCATTCCAGCAGCTGAAACTTTGAGACTAACCCATTTTTCTTCTCCTTCTAGGTAGAATTTCTTTACAAACAAATTTGGCTTAAAAGTCCTTTTTGTTTTCTTGTGTGAGTGAGAAACATTATTCCCAGCCATCACTTTTTTTCCTGTTATTTGGCAAACTCTTGACATTATAATTATATTTTGTCTATTACTAGATGTTTTTACTGTTTAAAATCGGAATGCAAAGAACGATATTTTTATCGGAAAAATCAAATATTTAATGAAAATATTTCAATATTAATACAACTCGATAAATTACAACTCTTTACACACTTATTTCTTCTATAAAATAAATTAAAAGTAATCAATTTTAAAGTTAATATGGAATTTTGTAAACAAAGTTTTATATATTTGTTCAACTTTGCAAAGATAACATTTTTTTCATGCTATATATAAAAAAAATATCCTTTAAAAATAAAGTCATTATACTTATCTCTTTAATGTTAGTATTTTCTACTGCTTTCAGTATATTTATATATCGGCAAAACAAAGAGTCATATAGGCTATTGGACTTTTCTCAAAATTTAGGACAATTAGAAAATTATTCAGGAAAATTAATTTTTTCTTTAAATAAATTTGATGATGTTACACATAAAAACAACTTCTATTTATATAAGGAAGATGCCTACACTAAAGATTTTAACGATATACTAGACAGTTGCAAACAGAAATCGCAAAACATTTCAGAGATACTTCTATATTTAGACTATAAATTAGCCAATGAGCTTACATCGCTAAATAAAAAACTTAATAGTTGCGAAAAAAAATTCAACATAATTGTTAACAACACATATTTAATAGGAAATATAAACAATGGATATTATTCTGAAATACTTTTTAAAGAAGAAAAACTAATACAGAAATCAAATATTTTTGGTGATACTAAAACAAATTTATCTTTAAAAAAGATTACAAAATTATCAGCACAATTTTATAAAAACAGAACAATATTTAAAGTAGAAAAATTTAATACTGAAGTAGAAAAACTGCTAAATTATTTAACAGAAAACAATGATATTGCTAACAAACAAATTATTGATGCACTTTTAGAGTATAGCCAAAGTTTTAATGCAATGGAAACTTTAATAAAAAGAACTGGCTATAATTTAAACTCTGGAATAAAATTAGAACTTAAAAATGAAATTTTTTCTGTTGTAAATACTCTTAATAGATTTGAAAAACAATCTGAGAACCTTACTAAATCAAAATTTAATAATTATTCAAACATTATAATTTTAGCAATTATTCTTGCAGGACTTATTTCTTCTATATTTATTTTTACAATTTCTTTATCAATACATAATTATATATATAAGCTAAAAATCAACTCCCAAAACACTAATAATTTGAATTATGAATTTAGTGTAATTGATACAGATAAGGATTTTAGAATAATTAATGAAAACATAATTAAAGCAAACAACTTTTTAAAAGATAAAAACGAGCAAATAATTAAAATCCAAGATGAAAAGTTCGATAAAATAGATAATAATGTTGAAAACAATGATTTAATGCAAAAATCAATAGTTAGTTTAAAAACTAAACTTGAAAATGCAAAAGCTATTTCAATAAAAGAACAAAAAGAAAAAGAATTAAACGAGCTTCATAACAAAACATTATCTGTTTTTTCAAGCTTATTACGAAAAAACACAAACGATATTTCAAAATTAGGTATTGATATATTAACCCAACTAACAAAATTTACAAATTCGCAAATTGCTGGTTTATATATTGTTAATACTACTGAAAAAGAAAAAACACTTGAATTAGTAGCATCCTTTGCCTATAATGAAACAAAAATTATAAAAAGACAATACAAGTTTGGCGAAAGCCTTATAGGAGCATGTGCCATTGAAAAAACTTCCTTATATTTTGAAGAAATTGATAAAGATTATATAAAAATAACATCGGGACTTGGCGAAACAAGACCTACCAACCTATTAATAACACCTTTATTATTAGGAGACGATATTTATGGCATATTAGAAATAGCAAGTATAAATACATTTACTAAGACCGACATTGACTTTATAGAAAAGTTATGTAAAGAAATTGCAAGCGTTTTATCCTTCTCAAAAAAATAATTCATAAAAATAGTTAACATATTTAATAAGCTAAAGTTTTTTTTACTAAATTTGATGCCCTTTTTAAATTGAATTAAATTATTCTAAAAAATAGAATATTATATTATAAATTAATTTTTTTTTATTATGAAACAGAAATTACTATTATTATTTATGCTGATAAGTTCTTTCGGCATTATTAATGCACAAAATTTAGTGTTAAATCCGGGACTAGAAACTTGGACCGTTCCAGGAACTCCTGACGATTGGGATAAAGCAGAAAGTATTACTCAAGAAACAGATCTTGCGTTTGTACATGGAGATTTATCATCGGGAAAACAAACAGCAGGAACTAAGGACTTAATGCAGAATGTTACAGGAATTATTGCTGGAGAAAGCTATGTTATTAGTTATTATTATCTTGATAATGATCCAAATGCAAGAGCAAGATCGTGGTCATATTGGTTGAACGGAACATCTACGGTAAGTGATGCTGCTACTGATTCTGAATTACGACCTTCTATATACTCCTCGGATAGCCCAGATTGGCAATATTACGAAGTAACAGTTACTGCACCAGCTACAGTTGACGGTTTTAGATTTGAAGTTCGTAGTTATAATGATAATGATGGTGGTGGTGTTATTTATTTTGACGATTTCTCTGTAACTAAGGTTGCTGCAGGAACTGCACCAACAATCGAAAACATTGCGATTTCACCTGTTGCACCAACTCATAATGACGCAGTAACAGTTTCTGCTGATATTACTGATGATGG
>JAOZLS010000113.1 GCA_029934705.1 Bacteroidales bacterium
TTATTAACATTGCCACAAATATTGTCTGCACCTGTCAGGTGTTTTTACCTGTTACTAAAGCCGTAGGCTTGATATTTACATAGCCCACGATGTTAATCGTGGGTAAAAATAAGAAGAAAGCAAAGAATGCCGTAGGTATGTTAATTTATTTATACCGTTCTGCTTTTAAAATTATGATTTCAGGAAAACTGAAATCATGTTAAAAGTCAGTCGGCATATCTAAATTGTAGTAAATAATTTTCGTAATTTAGTATAGTTTTAAACATCAAACTTAGTCCAAATCATTATCAATAAAGAACTTGGACTTCTCACCTATTTTAACTCGAGTTGTTATTTCTTTTCCCGAATAATCAATTTCTTCGTAGGCTGCGTATTGCGATAAATCGCCAATGTCGTCTATGAGCATGCTGTCTTTGTGTAGTTCGCTTTTTTGTCGTATTCCTATATCGGCAGTGTATTCTTTGCCATTGTTTATTATAGTGGCATTTCTAAAAATTATATTGAAAAGCTTATTTTTTTTGTTGAAAGGTATTTTATCATAAGCTCTGTAATCTTCTTCTACATAAAGTTTATTAGCAATAGTGTGTATTCCCGAAAGTATTAAAACAAAGTTTAGTTTACGCACATATTGTTTTTCGGGGTCGTCCTTATAACCACCCGACTCAATTAGTAGTGTTGCAACGCCAAGTTTTTGAACATTATCGCCAAAGGCATTTGGCATATAGTCGTCGTAGTATTTTGCTACTTGCTTTGGTATGTATTGTTGAAGCATTTTGTGGGTTGAAACAATAAGTTGCATCGATTTAATACGGCTTTTATCTATATCTCTTTCAAAATTATATGCAGGCGTAAGTAGCGAAATTGTTGCAGGGAAATTTGTATTGCCAGCCGAATAAAATATTTCTTGGTCGTGAAGGTTATAGGCAAACTCGGGTTCGATTTCCTTTATCAACTCAATTAACATCTTTGCTTCGGGAGTAACAAAGTTAGCAGCATCACGGTTTATGTCAATGTCAAGAGCATTACGCCGTTTAAAAACTTCGGCACCGTCGGGGTTTAACATTGGAATAATATACAATGTACAGTTTGTAAGAATATCTTTTTTTTCTGAAAGAAAACTATTTTCGTCTTCAAAGAAATTAAACATATCGGCAAGTGCCATTGTACCAGTGGATTCGTTACCGTGCATTTGCGACCAAAGTATAATCTTTGTTTTACCAGTACCTATTTTAAGTAAATATATTTCACGGTCTTCAATAGACAGTCCTAGTGTGTTTATTTCAAATATATCATCACTCCTTTTCTTAATAAGTTCTTTAATGTTATAGTGTTTAATTCTTTTTTGCGTTATACTTTCTTCATTATAAATAGTATAATTATTAAATAGCTTGTTGGCAAAATTGTTCGTTTCCATTACGGATTGTATTTTGAGAGTGTTAGTATTTTTCTTGAGTCGGTATTTAGCATTAAATCATTGAGGCTGATGTTTGGGTTGTTATCCATGTATGCTTCAACAATTTTGTATCCAACATAAGTACCAGCTCTAGGTGCCGATTTGTTTGAGAATGGATTTGTAAATGGAGCATCTCCTACAAACTTTTTAATTTCAAGTTTATCGGTTGTAAACAATAATTTATTTTCGGCAAGGTAGCTCCAAATATTATTTTGGTTGCCCTCTGCCCATTTCATTTGTTTTGTAGTGTATCGCCACTTTAAAGAATCCTCTTTGTTTGGTAGCATGCAGTTAATATAATAATGAAGTTTTCCTTCGTAAATCATATTTTCGAGTAAAGTTGCTTTGTTTTGAACGTAGGGAAAATCTGCTACGGCTTGAGCTTTTAAGGCATCAATAGCAATCATTTCTTTAGTCATTCTTTTTTGCTGATATTTACTCCAGCCAGCTTTATCGTACAAGCCAAAATGCTTTGGTCCGAGGTATTTATCTAGTCCAATACCAATAAGGCTGTCGGATGTCATCATAGAATATCCAAAAGCAGAATAAAAAGTATATATCTTCGGAATGTATTTATCTGGAAAATAGTAGTTATAGTGCTTAAATGCTTGTGTAAGGTCGTTTTCGACATAACTAAAGTCGCTAAATTCCGACTGAACAGTTTTGTCCATTTCTTGAAGTTTCCAGTATTCCACAAACATACTAAGCTCTTGTACATATTTAGGCGAGTTTGGATCGCCAAATTGTAGTATTTTGTAGTTTATAAGATTATAAAATTCGCCATAAGTATTTTTATAATGCTGAATATAATACTCGGAGCTGTCGGCATTAAACTTAAACATATCAACATCAAACCTATTAATTTTCAATGTTATATCAATATCAGAAGTATCAATATCGAATTTATTTTGCTTGCAAGATGTAATAATAAGAAATGTACTTGCTAGGATTATAAATATTTTATTCATAGTTAAATTTTTGTTTAAGATTTAATACAATTACCCCAAACCCCTAAAGTGGCTTAAAAACTAACAACTAACAAGTTCGTTAAGTATATTAAAGTCCCCTTTAGGATGCAAAGCGATAGCTTTGGCGGGGTTCTTTTACATAGTTATTTTTATTATATACTTCAATTTAATATCTATATTTTTAAGTTATCGTCTGTAAAATAACTAAAAATATTAATGAAATAGGCTTTATTAAATGAAATTGTTGGTAAAATAGTTTGATTTTGATAATATTGGTTTTGATAAAACGCCGTAATTCCCCCTTTTTAAGGGGGTTAGGGGGATTTTAAACGATTATAAAATATTTATAATGACAAAAAACAACTAAAATACTTAAATTGAAATTTAAAACAATTAACAGAAAACTTATATGTATTATGAAATTTGGATTTTGCCTTTGGTTATTTGTTAAAATCCCCCTGCCCCTTAAAAAGGGGGAATTTAGTGCTTATCATTTTCATAATTCAGAAAGAAAATCTAAGTTTCTTCTTAACCCTGTGTATTTAGTTCTTTTAACAGCTGATTTTTTGAATATTATGCTGAATTCTTCTTGGGTTAAATCATGCCATTCCTCTTTGGTCATATCAAGTAGTTTGTTGTGAGGAAGAAACGCTTCTTCGGAATGAAAAACTGGCTTGCGATTGTATGGGCAAACATCCTGACAAATATCGCAGCCAAACACTCTGTTTTCAAACTGTTCTTTTAGTTTAATATCAATTTCGCCTTTATTCTCAATTGTTTGAAACGAAATACATTTATTTGCATCAATAATAGCATTGCTCACAATTGCGTTTGTGGGGCAAGTATCAATACATTTAGTGCAAGTTCCGCAGTGGTTAGTAGCTGGTGAATCGTAGTGTAGTTCTAAGTCTATAATTAGCTCAGAGATAAAGAAGTATGAGCCATTCTTTGTGATTAGATTTGAGTTTTTACCCCGCCAACCAAGTCCGGCAAGTTCAGCCCATTTTTTTTCGGCGACAGGAGCTGAGTCAACAAATTTACGGCCTTCAATTTTAGCAATATTATTATTTATGAAGTCGAATAAAAGGCTCAGTTTATCTTTTATAACAAAGTGATAGTCGGTTCCGTAGGCATATTTGGAAATAACAGGTGCATCGGTGTACTTTTGTTGCTTTTTTGGGTAGTAAGGAAATAAAAGAACAATAATACTTTTAGCATTTTCTACAAGAAGGGTTGGGTCTAGTCTTTTCTCGAAGTTGTTTTGCATGTATTGCATTGTGGCGTTGTATCCGTTTGCTAGCCACTGTTTGTAATTGTCTTCTTCCTCGTTAAGAAACCTTGCTTTAACAATACCACAATTAAAAAAGCCAAGTCGTTTGGCTTCATCTTTAATTAGTTGCGAATTATGTTTTAAGGTAGAAGTGTTAGACATAAAATTTTAGACAAAATATTTGAATATGCGAGGGACGGTTTGATAATTAATAAATTGAAAACTTCTTTTTGAAATGAAATATATTTACTATCAATTACCCCAAACCCCTAAAGGGGCTTAAAATCTTACTATAAGCAAAATAATCGTATGTTTCGAAGTTACTTTTTGCAAAAAAACATTGAAACCCTGAGGGTTATAATTTACTTTATAGACAATATCTAGTTAGTTAATACATACGATGACTTTGTAATGTTCTACAAGAAACCAAGTTCAAGTTTAGCGGTTTCGCTCATCATTGATTTGTCCCAAGGTGGGTCAAACACAAGATTGATATTGATTTTCTCAACACCTTCAACAGTTGAAATCTTTTCTTTAACTTCGGCTAAAATACCATCTGCCATTGGACAGTTTGGTGCTGTTAAGGTCATTGTAACGTCAACATTAAGGTAATCGTCAACTTCAATTTCGTATATTAATCCTAAGTCGTAAACATTAACAGGAATTTCGGGGTCGTAAACTTGTTTTATGACATTCAATATTTCTGCTTCTAGTTGTAGTATATCTTGAGCCATTGTAATATTTTTTAAATTATAATTTTATTTCTTACTGTCTCTTAAAGCTTTATATGCTAAGCCATAAGTTTTCATTTGCTTTATCATAGAAACAAGTCCGTTTGCTCTTGTAGGAGAAAGGTTTTCTTTTAAACCAATCTTTTCAAGAAAAAACAGGTCTGTTTCAAGTATTTCTTCAGGAGTTCTGTTGTTCATAATTCGTATTAGTAGTGCAATTATACCTTTTGTTATTATAGCATCGCTATCGGCATTAAACATTACTTTATTGTCAACAAATTCGGCATTCAACCAAACCCTAGATTGACAACCAGAAATTAAGTTGGACTTGGTCTTATCTTTATCATCATAATCACTAAGTTCACCACCTAGTTCTATAATATATTCGTATTTGTCTAACCATTCGTCAAACATGTTAAACTCCTCTATAATAGAGTTTTGGATTTCGGTTGTAGTCATTATATTATTCTTTTAATCAAACATTTTTTTAACTCTAAGTATTCCTTTGCAAAGCTCGTCAACCTCCTGTTTCGTGTTATAGAAAGAAAATGATGCTCTGATTGTTCCTGTAATATCAAATCTTTTCATGGCTGGTTCGGCACAATGAGTTCCAGTTCTTACCGCAATACCAAGTTTATCTAATATCATACCAGCATCGTAATGGTGTATTCCGTTAAGTAAAAATGATATTGAAGAAGTATTATTTGTGGGGCTACCTATAATTTTAAGCCCTTTTATTTTAGTAAGTTCTTTGCGAGCATAATTTACTAAATCGTTTTCGTATTCATATATATTATCTAAACCAATTGAGTTTATATAATCAATTGCTTTTGCAATGCTTGCTGCTCCAACATAATTAGACGTTCCTGCTTCAAACTTTAGAGGAAGGTCGGCATATTCTGTTTTTTCAAAGCTTACAGTCTTAATCATGTCGCCACCACCTTGGTAGGGAGGCATTTTATTAAGAAGTTCTTCTTTTCCGTATAAAACACCAATACCAGTTTCGGCATATATTTTATGACCAGAGAAAGTATAAAAATCACAATCTAAATATTGAACATCAGTTTTAAAATGTTGAACTCCCTGTGCACCATCAACTAAAACATAAGCACCAACTTTATGAGCCTTTTGTATAATATTGTTAATAGGCATAATTGTTCCAAAAGCATTTGATACTTGTGATATTGCTATTAACTTGGTTTTATTAGAAAGAAGTTTTTTAAACTCTTCGATAACAATTTCTGTATTATTATTAACAGGAACAACCTTTAGTATTGCCTTTTTACGTTTGCAAAGCATTTGCCAGGGAACAATATTTGAATGATGTTCGGTTTGCGAAACTAATATTTCGTCGCCTTCGTTAATATACTCTTCGCCAAACGAAGATGCAACAAGGTTAATTGCTTCAGTTGTACCTTTTGTAAATATTATTTCTTTTTCGCTATTGGCATTAATATAATCTTTTATTGTAAGTCGTGCATTCTCGTACTCTTCGGTTGATTTTCCGCTTAGCGAATGAACCCCTCTGTGAATATTTGAGTTTATTGTGGAATAAAACTCACTTACATAATCTATTACTTGATTTGGTTTTTGCGTTGTAGCACCATTGTCAAGATAAATTAGTTGTTTGCCATATACTTTTTGATTAAGTATAGGAAAGTCATTTCGTATTTTATTAATGTCTAGCATAATATATTATTAGAGCTTTCTGTTTTTTTATATTACAAAACTGCATAAGCAATATTAAATAGAACTTAATTAACAGCTTGGGCAAATTTTATGACTACAAAGTCCTTCTATTTTCTCTTGTTTTAGTCTTCTATTTATTAAGAAGAAAAGAAAATCCTTATAGGCTTTGTTTTCAATTTTAACAATAACATCGCTAATAAAAGCATATAGCATAAGTGTTTTTGCAATTCTTTCAGAAATACCCCTTGTTCTTAGGTAAAATAAAGCTTCTTTGTCCAACTGACCAGTTGTAGAACCGTGAGCACAGCTAACATCGTCGGCATAAATTTCTAATTGTGGCATGCTGTAAACTTTTGCATAATCCGAAAGCAGAATGTTTTTATTTGATTGGTTTGCATCGTTTTTTTGTGAGTCGGGTGCTACATATACTTTACTAAAGAATGAAACAATAGCGTTATTGTCAATAGTACCTTTATACAGTTGGTTACTTTGGCAGTTTGCACTAAGGTGGTTAACTTTTATAAAATTATCGAAAATATGTTCTTTTTCGGCTAAATAAAAACCGTTAAGATTTGTTTGACAATACTCACCATTAAGGTTAACAACCAGGTCGTTTCTAACAAGTTCGCCACATAATGTTGCAGTGTTCGATTCAAAAGTGCTTCCTTTTTGCTGTGAAATATGAAGATTATTCAATTGAAAAGCTCCTTCGCCTTCGCCTTGAAAAATATTCATTTTAGCATTAGAGTTTTCTTCAAGAAAAATCTCTGTAACAGTATTGTTTAAAACTGTATCGTAGGAAAGAGCATGATATGAAGTTAAAATTTCAAGTTTAGTATTCTCTTCAGCAACAACTAGGTTTCTATTTTGAATAAGCCCTTTAGTATCTGCTCCGTCTGAATAGTATAATATATGAACTGTTTTTTCAAGTTCTGTATTTTTGGGCAGGTAAATAAAAGCACCGTCTTCGGCATAAGCAGTATTTAATGCCGAAAAAATATTTGCATTAGTAATGTCGGTTGTATTATAATATTTCTTAAATATATTGGGGTGTTTTTCTTTTCCTTCTTTTATTGAACCAACAAAAATATTTGAGTTGTTAATTTCTTCTATATTAGAATTTATGGGAGAAAACCGACCGTTTACAAAAACAATTTGTATTGCATTAAGGTCGTAAATATAAAAGGTATCATTAATTTTATCTTTATACGATTGATTATTATATATAGTAAAATTATGTTTAGTAATTTTTTTAATATCTGTATTTTTCCAATCTTCGGTTTTCGAATTTGGAAAATCGTTATTATTAATAAACTCTATAGCCTTTTTATGACTTTCGGAATCAGAGATATATGATTTACTGTCATTGTATAAAGCCAGTAGGTTTTCTTTTGTTAATTTATTATGATTACTCATAGTATTTTGTGTTATATTATTTTTTGTCTGCTTCTTTTTTTATTTCTTCATAGCCTTTTTCTTCTAACTCAAGGGCTAATTCTTTACCTCCCGATTTAACAATTTTGCCATTGTATAAAACATGAACAAAATCAGGAACAATAAAGTCAAGTAAACGTTGATAGTGAGTTATAACAATAGATGCAGTATCTTTCGATTTTAATTTATTTACTCCATTGGCAACAATTTTAAGAGCATCAATGTCTAATCCTGAGTCGGTTTCGTCAAGGACAGAAAGAGTTGGTTCTAGCATTGCCATTTGAAATACTTCATTTTTCTTTTTTTCGCCACCAGAAAAACCTTGATTAACAGCACGTCCCTCTAATTTTGCTTCAAGTTCAACCAAAGCTTTTTTCTCTTTCATAAATTTCAGAAATTCGCCAGCCGACATAGGCTTTAATCCTTTATGTTTGCGATGTTCGTCAACAGCAGCTCTCATAAAGTTAGTAATACTAACTCCTGGTATTTCAACAGGGTATTGAAAAGCTAGGAATATACCTTCTCTTGAGCGTTCTTCGGGGCTTAAATCTAAAAGGTTTTTTCCTTTAAATTCAATTTCGCCACCAGTAACATTATAAATGTCTCGACCAGCTAAAACTGAAGCTAATGTGCTTTTGCCTGAGCCGTTAGGTCCCATTATAGCGTGTACTTCACCTGCTTTTATTTCAAGGTTTATTCCTGTTAATATTTCTTTGCCTTCTATTTCTGCTTTAAGATTCGTTATTTTTAACATTGTGTTCTTTTTTTTTCAATTTTAAATAATATGCAAGCGAAAATGTTAATAGTTGATTTTGTGTTACTATTGAATAATTTATCGATTGCGATTCATATATATTTGTTAGTCCGTGGCTATACCTTATTTCAAATTCAATAGCCCCTGTTTTAAAATGTCTTCCATAACCTACTCCAAAATTAAGTCCAAATTCATATAGGTTATCTATTTCGGTATTAAACATTGTTATATCAATGTTTGGGTAAATAAATTCTGTTTTGTTATAAAATGTGTAAGAAATGTTTGGCCCTGCATTAAAAAACAATTGATTTTTCTCATTTCCAACACTTAAGTGCATTAAAAAGTTGAAATCAATACATTTTGTGCTTAATACAAATGGGTATTCGAGGCTATCATAAGATAATGGTTCTGCAAGTTTTTCTCTGTCGAAGAAATTACCGCCACCCTTTTCGGTATAATTAAGCTCTAAGAGAATTGCAGCATTTTTGGATGAAAAATATTTGAATCCCATACCAAAAGTATTTGCTTCTTTCATTTGATAATACTCGCTATAACTTAAATTGTTATTTAAAGCACTAAATACATAGCCACCTTTTACACCCACAAATTTTTCTTGAGAAAAAAGATTTAAACTTCCTCCTACAATTACTATAACTAGTATTAATTTTATTGTTAGTTTCATTATCCTACGCTACCTTCAAGAGTTATTGCTAATAATTTTTGAGCTTCTGATGCAAATTCCATCGGAAGTTTATTTAATACTTCTTTTGCAAAACCATTTACAATTAAACTTACAGCACTTTCATTGTCTAATCCTCGCTGATTACAATAAAAAATTTGATCTTCAGCTATTTTTGATGTTGTAGCCTCGTGCTCAATAATTGAACTTGGGTTTGATGTGATAATATAAGGGAAAGTATGAGCTCCACACTTATCACCAATTAATAGAGAGTCGCATTGCGAAAAGTTTCTTGCATTTTTAGCTGCTTTCTTTATATCAACCAGTCCTCTATAACTATTTTGACTTCTACCTAATGATATTCCTTTAGAAATTATAGTGCTTTTTGTGTTTTTTCCTAAGTGAATCATTTTTGTTCCTGTATCGGCTTGCTGATAATTATTTGTTACAGCAACAGAATAGAACTCGCTTATTGAATTATCACCTTTTAATATTGTGCTAGGATATTTCCATGTTACGGCCGAGCCTGTTTCTACCTGTGTCCACGATATTTTAGAATTATCGCCTTTGCAAATTCCACGCTTTGTAACAAAGTTATAAATTCCTCCAACACCATCTTTATTTCCAGGATACCAATTTTGAACAGTCGAATATTTTATTTCGGCATCTTTCATTGCAATAAGTTCTACAACTGCTGCATGAAGTTGATTTTCATCTCGTTGTGGTGCAGTGCATCCTTCAAGGTAACTAACGTAACTTCCTTCATCGGCAATAACTAAAGTTCTTTCAAACTGACCAGTATTTGCTTGGTTAATTCTAAAGTAAGTTGATAATTCAACCGGACATCTTACACCTTTGGGAATATAAGCAAATGAGCCGTCGGTAAAAACAGCTGCATTTAAAGCTGAGAAAAAATTATCGCTGTAAGGAACGACTGTTCCTAAATATTTCTTTATTAAATCGGGATGATTTTGAATTGCATCGCTAATTGAGCAAAATATTATTCCTAAATCACTCAAAGTATCTTGAAAAGTTGTATGTACCGAAACACTATCCATTACAACATCTACCGCAACTCCCGAAAGCATTTTTTGTTCTTCAATTGGAACTCCTAATTTCTTAAAAGTTTCTAATATTTCGGGGTCAACCTCGTCTAAACTATTATATTTGGGAGTGTTTTTTGGTGCTGCAAAGTAACTTATGTCTTGATAATCAATTTCTGGAAAATCTAATTGTCCCCAATTAGGCTGTTTAAGTTTAAGCCAGTGCCTAAATGCTTTTAATCTTGATTCAAGCATAAAAGCAGGCTCATTTTTTTTTGCTGAAAGTTTACGAATAACATCTTCGTCTAAACCCTTTGGAAAAACATCCATTTCAACATCCGTAACAAAACCAGCTTCGTATTCTTTATTTTTTAATTCATCTAATATTTTATCGTCTTTACCCATTTTGAGTTTATGTTATTTGTTTAATATATTATTTAGATTATCTCTAAATAATCGCAAAAGTAATTTATTTTTTCAGATAAAAATAATTATAGATAGTTTTATCTGATTTTTTTTCACAACAATAAAAAATTTTAATTATTAGTTTTGAAAAGCCGAAACAAAAACACTGAAATTTCGTTCAATTTACATAAAAGATAGATATAATAAAACACCCAATTATTTATTTATGAAAATATAAAGGAATGATAATTGCAACTTTGATCAAATAAATACAAAAATAGACAACATGCGGGTGTCGCATCTAACCTTTAACATAATTTATAAACAGATGAAAAAAACATTAATAGT
>JAOZLS010000441.1 GCA_029934705.1 Bacteroidales bacterium
TGTTCTAAGTTAAAACTTTTTTATCAATTTTAATTTTGTTCCATACTATATTTCATAAAATCTAATCAAAAATATCTAACTTATATTTTGCATCAAGCCTGGTTTCAAAATTTTCTATTTTTGATTTTTTATACGTTTTTAAATTCAGATTTTCACCATCAAAAACGGCATAAGTAAAATTAACTATCCAATCGCCTAAATTTATTAGTTCCGAATTATTATTTAAAGGAATTTTCATTGGAAAATGTCTGTGTCCAAAAATAAAATAATCTATTTTTTCTGTTTTAAGAGTTTCGTTTGCAAATAGTATTAGTAATTCTTTATCGTAGCCCTTAAAATCGGAATATTTTTCTTTTTTACGCCTACCTTGCGACCAATTTCGTGCAATAAAAAAAGCAAAATTTGGATGAAGCCGTGTAAACCACCATTGCAAAAATTTATTTGTAAATAATGCTTTTAAAAATTTATATCCACTATCGCCAGGACCTAATCCGTCGCCATGAGCTACAAAAACTTTTTTATTTCCTAAATCTAATTTTAATTCTTTATGATGAATTGTTATTCCTAACTCTTCACTCAAATAATTTTTGAGCCAAATATCGTGGTTTCCTGTAAAAAAATGTATTTTAATTCCTGAATCGCTAAGTTCAGCTAATTTTCCGAAGAAACGAACAAAACCTTTCGGCACAACACTTTTATATTCCCACCAAAAATCAAAAATATCGCCTACAAAATAAATTGCTTTAGCAGTAGTTTTTATTTCATCCAAAAATTTAACTAATAATTTTTCTCTTACTAAGCTTTTACTATAATCGGGCAATCCTAAGTGTATATCCGATAAAAAATATATGTTTTCGTTTTTCAATGAATCAATTATTTAATTATTCAATGGTACAATTATACAATTATTTATATAATGGCACAATTAAATCATTTTTTGGAAATATAAATTAATATTCCGAAAAAATATACTTACTCCCAGAATTACTAGTTCGCATGGCTTTATGATTTTTTTCAAATAAATTATAACCTTTTTCAATCTTATTCCAAAATTCGATAAGTTGCTCTGGAGACATTTTTGAATGCACTTTTATTGAGTATTTTTCTTTTAATTTGGGGGTAAATCTAAATGGGAAAATATGAATTTTTGGTTTTCCATAAGCACTTTGATTATGTGTTGCTGCGGTATAAAACACTGGTAAAAAGTCTTTATTCTCAAAAGAAATACAACCAGCCGACACACAATTCCCGTGAATACATATTTGACCTCCAGGGCTGTAATTTGGTAGTATCTTTTTTGTTCTTGCTCTATCGATAGCCAATGGGTAATCAAGGCAAATTTTAAAGCTTGAGCCTTTTCTTACATTTCCAAAGTCATCAATTTCTTTATTATTTAGTTTCATCCACATAAATGAGTATGAACTACCATATAATAAGGTTGAGTTAAAAAAGCCTTCGGGTGTTTTCCCATCGCCTTCACGTAATTTTGTTCCAGGCGTAAAATCGGCTGCACAAACAGGAATTAATGCTAACATTTTTAAAGTATCGCTTCTTCTATTTGCAACCCATATTTCAAATTCTCCTTCGAGCTTAAAAAACCTATACATTACAAACTTTGGTGGATAATTCACTCCAATTTCAATACATTTTTCTTTAACTGATTCTCCAATTAATTTTGCTAACCTTTTTTTTATATACGAAGGGGTTCTTTCATCAGAACCTGTATAATCGGCAACCGAATCTATCTTAAAAACAGTAAATTCAAGCTCACTTGAGCTTGATTCTAATATTGAATCTTTTTTTGATACTTCATCCTCAATCTGTCCTGTTTGTGAAGAAGAGTTACACGAAAATAAGAATTGAAATGTGAAAATAAGAAGAATTAATCGTTTCATAAAGTTTTGTTATTAAAAATACATAAAAAAAGCTTTCTAACAATAAACGTCAGAAAGCTTTTCTTTATTTTGATAGTTTTACTTTAAAAACCGTAAATTTCTTTAAGTTTTGCTCCTAAATCAGCTCCTCTAAGGTTTGTTGCAATAACTTTTCCTTCTGGGTCAAGTAAAAAACTTGCAGGAATACCACGTACTCCATAAACTTGAGCTGGTGCACAATTCCAAAATTGAAGGTCGCTTACGTGATGCCACGCTCCAATCTTATCCTGTTTTATAGCATTTACCCATTCTTCTTTAGTTTTATCTAATGATACTTGATAAACAGTAAATCCTTTATTCTTATATTTATTATAATTATTAAGAACATTTGGATTCTCCATACGACAAGGCTTACACCAGCCTGCCCAGAAATCGAGTAATACATAATTTCCTCTTAGCGAACTTAATGTAACATTATTCCCTTCGGGTGTTGGTAAGTTAATTTCTGGTGCTTCTTGATACATACCTACTCCACCTTGCTGTTGTTGCTGTTGTGGTGGCTCTGGATTTTTAATTTTTATAAGTAAAGCGTTAAGGTTTCTTACAAATGATGAATTTGGAAATAATCCCATAAGTGATTTATCAACTTTTTCAAAATAAGCCATATCTTCTTGAAGAGACATTACTGGGACATTTTGTGCAATAGACTGATAAAGAGCCACTATCGACACAGGTGAATTAAGATTTTCATCAATAAACTTCATTGTAAAATCTTTGTGAGTATTTATAAGTCCTACAAAAGCAGAATCTATAGATGCTTTTATTGAGTCTTGATTACCCATTGCTAAACTTTGCTGATAAATTGCTCCTAATGAATCAACCTGAGTTAATACTTTGTTAAGTTTTGCATATAAGTTTTTTAATAAAATTGAGTTACTAGAACCTTCAACAGAATATGAATCCATAAAAGTTGTAGCATCGGCATTTAAAGTTACATCTTCTAAGGAATCAATAACTAATAATACAAAGCCTTGTGCTTCTGAAAGCTGAACTCCATAAAAATCTGGGAACGCTGTTCTTCCTCTAAATTTAAAATTGCCTTTTTCATCAATTTTAACTGTGTCAATTGGTGTTGTTTCTTCTGGAGTAATTTTACTCAAGATAATATCCTGACCATTAGCATTTTCAATTGTTCCCGATAAGGTAAAATTGTTACCATCTTTTTCGCCACACGAGAATAAAAATAATGCTGGCAGTAATAAATAAATAATTTTCTTCATAATATAAAATTGAATTTTTTGAATTAAAATTCCACAAAAATACAATTATTTATGAATTTTAGATTAACCAAAAACATAATTTAACATTTTTAGAGCTTTTTTTCTTTTTTTTAGCAAGAAAAAGCATGAATCTACTATACTTTTAAATAAGAAGATTTTAGATATTACTTAAAAAT
>JAOZLS010000114.1 GCA_029934705.1 Bacteroidales bacterium
TTAACTACAATAGTGATTTATATGGGCATGCAGGTCAAATTTGGAGTATTATAAAAGATAAACAAGGGAATATGCTTTTTGGAAGCAACTCCGGTTTATTACTATATAATGGTGAATCATGGAAAAATATAGGTAATGAAAATAGTACAGTTACAAAATCTCTTGCCATTGACACAATTGGTAATATATATTATGGTGCCGAAAGTGATTTTGGTATAATTACGCCAGACTCTCTAGGAGAGCTAAATTTTGTTTCAATATATAGAAATAAAAGAGGAGCAGATTCAATACAGTTTTCATCTATATGGAAAACTTATGTAATAGGAGATTATGTGTATTTTCAAGCCCTTGAAAAGCTGTTTAGGATGAGCCTACCTATAGTTTTTGATGATAACAACAAAATAACAAACAAACTTGAAACTTGGGAGCCAAAAACATCTTATCATATTTCTTTCACCGCTTTTAATAAATATTATATAAATGAAATAGGTAAAGGGCTAATGATAATGAAAGGTAATGAATTAGAATATATCTTAGAAGGAGACTTCTTTGCCGATAAAAGAATATATTCAATGCTTGAGTATGATAATTCTAAAATATTAATTGTTACAAGAAGAAATGGATTGTACTTATATGATACTAAAGCTAAAACAAATGCACTATCTCCATTTAATATAGACGACTTTGAGGTAATAACAAATAGCTTAGTATATAATGCAATAAAACTTCCTAATGGAACATTTGCAATAGGAACACTACTTAACGGTGTTATAGTTATAAATAAACAAGGCAAAATAATAAAACATATTAATAAAGAAAATGTATTAGAAGATAATTACATAATAAGTATGTTCTCCGATAATATTAATGGAAATGGAAATGTATGGCTTGGTACTAATGAAAAAGGAATTTACAAAACAGGTCTCAGTTCCAATTTTTTTAAATGGGATAAAACAAATGGTATAGACGGAGTCGTTTCTGATATAATTAACTTCAATAAAAAAACATATATTACAACAAATAATGGAGTCTATTATTTAGACGAAAAGTTAGGGCATCCTTCAGAGTTTAAACAAATAATAAGCCTTTATAATTGTTGGGATTTGTTAGAATTTAAAGTTCAAAATGGAAGTAACAAACTTTTAGTAGGAGCTTGGGATGGTGTTTTTGAGATAAACGATACTATAATTACAAAAATAATAGATAATAAATACGTTTATAAACTATATCAATCACAATATAAACCTGAAGATATTTATGTAGGAAATGCAAATGGTTTTAGCCAAATAAAATACGAAAATGATAGTTGGAGTTTTGTTGGTAAAAATTCAGAAATTTCATTTGGTGTAAGAAGTATTGTTGAAGGAATTGATAATAAATTAATTATAAGTGCCGAAAATACTGGTCTGGCTATTTTAGATAGTATTACTGATAATGACATAGTACTTGTTGATGAAAAAAAAGGATTAGTATTAAAAGGAAAAGATTTTACTTTGTATAACATCTTTGATAAAATCGTAGTTACTAGTCAAAAAGGTTTATTTGAATACGACCAAATTAAAGATACAGTAGTATCATTTAATTTATTAGGAGAAAGCTTTTCTAATTCAGGAATAGGAGTCTATTCAATTTTTCAAAATGAGAATGAATATTATATTTCAGCATTTAAAAATAATATTCAAAATTTAAACCCTAAAGTATATAAAATAATTAAAAAGAATAATGAAATAACTATAGATAGCATATTCTCTACTAAAATTAATGTAAGTATAACTTTAGTAATGAATAAACTAAATGAAAAAATGTGGTTTTCAAATACAAAAGGACTTTATAGTCAAATGTCCGAATTAAAAGTAGATACGTTAATGTATTATGCATTAATAAATAATGTAACAACAACAAACGACTCCGTATTATTTAAAGGAACAAACTATAATCATCAAAGTAAATATAATAGAATAGTTGCACTCAACCAACCAGATGTACTAATGCCTACTTTGTCATACTCTAACAATGATATTTCAATAACTTTTTCCGCTACCTACTTTGATGAAGAAGAAAAATTAGAGTATAGTTATAGATTAATAGGGTATTCCGATAACTGGAGTAAATGGAAAAATGAAAATAAAGCTGTTTATACCAACCTTTTTGAAGGCAAATATATTTTTGAAGTAAAAGCTCGAAATATATATAATCAAGAAAGTACCGTTGCACTATATCAGTTTAATATTTTACCACCATGGTACAGAACTTATTGGGCTTATGCCGGTTTTATTATATTTGCTGCATTTTTAATTTATACAATTATAAAACTTTATACACGAAAGTTAAGAATAGAAAACGAAAACCTTGAAAGAATAGTAGAAGAAAGGACAACCGAAATAAGAATGAAAAATGTTGAGCTTCAGCAATCAAAAGAAGAGATAGAAACACAACGAGACGAAATAGAAATACAAAGAGACCAAGTAATAGAGCAAAAAGATGAAATAGAACATCAGAAAAAAAGCATTTTGGCATCAATACATTATGCAAAAAGAATACAGCAAGCAATACTGCCTCCTGTAGAACTTCTTGATACAATTTTGCCCGAATATTTTGTATTGTTTAAACCACGTGATATTGTTAGTGGAGATTTTTATTGGGCAACACACAAAGATAACAAAGCATATATAATTGCAGCAGACAGTACAGGGCACGGAGTTCCAGGTGCATTTATGAGCATGTTAGGAATGTCGTTTTTAAATGAAATTGTTAATACAAAAGATAATATAAGTGCAGCTGAGGTTTTAAATAGTCTAAGAAATAACGTAAAAAAATCTTTACGCCAAACAGGTAAAGAAAACGAAGCAAAAGATGGTATGGATATTGCTCTTTGCGTAATTGACTATGAAAACATGAAAATGGAATATGCAGGAGCATATAATCCATTATATATTATTAGAAATAACGAAATAACAAGAGTTACAGCAGATAGAATGCCAATTGGAATTTATATTAAAGAAAAAGAGTCATTTACAAATAATGTTATTGATTTAGAAAAGAATGACCAACTCTATATATTCTCCGATGGTTTTGTTGACCAGTTTGGAGGTCCTAAGAGTATGAAAATAAGATCAAAAGCATTTAAAGAACTTCTAATTGAAAATAGTGATAAAGCAATGCCAGAACAAAAAGAAGCACTAGATAGCTATTTGAAAAATTGGATGGCATACAATGATAAACATGGATCACCTCACGAGCAAATAGATGATATATTAATTATTGGAATAAGAATATAAATTTAATGGAAAAAGAAACGAATAATAAAGGAATGCACATAGCAATTGCAGGAAACATAGGCTCAGGGAAAACTACCTTAACCACATTACTCTCGAAGCATTATAATTGGGATGCTCATTACGAAGATGTCGATGATAACCCTTATCTAAATGATTTTTATGAAGATATGACAAGATGGGCATTTAATTTACAAGTGTATTTCTTGAATAGCCGATTTAATCAAGTGTTGGATATTAGAAACTCTGGTAAAACAGTTATTCAAGACAGAACCATTTATGAAGATGCGTACATTTTTGCTCCAAACCTACATGATATGGGGTTAATGGCATCTCGCGATTTTGATAATTATACAAAATTGTTTCATTTAATGAGTTCACTAGTTAAACCACCAGATTTATTAGTCTATCTTAGAGCATCTGTTCCAACTTTAGTTAACCAAATACAAAAAAGAGGGAGAGACTACGAAAATTCAATTAGGCTAGATTATCTTACAAGATTAAATGAACGGTATGAAGCTTGGATTGGAGGGTACGATCGAGGTAAACTATTAATTATTGATGTTAATAACACCGATTTCAAAAATAATAAGAAAGACCTAAGCTTTGTTATAGACAAAGTTGATGCTGAAATTCATGGAATATTCTAATACATAATTGTTTATTAATTAATAAATATAAAAAAGCCACTTTAACTTATATTAAAGTGGCTTTTTGTTTTGTTTATAATTGACTTTACTCTCTATCAACCTTTAAAGATAAGTCCTTTAATTGTTTCTTGTCAATTTCAGCAGGAGCATCAATCATAATATCACGTCCAGCATTATTTTTAGGGAAAGCCATTACGTCTCTAATCGATTCTGTTCCATTAAATATAGCTGTCCATCTATCCATTCCAAAAGCAATTCCACCATGAGGAGGTGCTCCATATTCAAATGCACCCATTAAAAAGCCAAATTGTTTTTCAGCCTCTTCATCGGTAAAGCCTAGTATCTTAAACATCTTCTTCTGCATATCGGTATCATGTATTCTAATAGAACCTCCACCAATTTCAGAACCGTTTATAACTAAATCGTAAGCATTTGCTTTTATGTTTTCAGGGTTTGTGTCAAGTAAATGTTCTTCACCTATTTTTGGTGATGTAAATGGGTGGTGCATTGCATGAAGCTCTCCTGTTTCTTCGTTTTTATCGAATAAAGGAAAATCAACAATCCATAATGGTGCAAATTTTGAGTTGTCTCGTAAACCCATTCTGTCGCCCATCTCATGTCTTAATTCGCTTAATCCTGCGAGTGTTTTTAATTTATCGCCAGATAATACCAAAATTAAGTCTCCAGCAGTTGCACCAAGCTTGTCTGCCCACTTTTTCAGTTCCTCTTGCGAGTAAAATTTATCAACGCTAGACTTGAATGTTCCGTCTTCGTTACAACGCATGTAAACTAAACCTTTTGCTCCAATTTGTGGTCTTCTTACAAATTTAGTTAAAGCATCTAATTGTTTTCTTGTATATATTGCCTGCCCTTTTGCACATAAGGCTCCAATGTACTCGGAGTCATCAAATACTTTAAATCCTTGACCTTTTACTATGTCAGAAACATTATTTATAAGCATTTCAAAACGCATGTCTGGTCTGTCGTTACCATATTTTTCCATAGCTTCGTCATAAGGTATTCTAGGGAAATCTTCGGTAAAATCTAAGCCTTTAACTTCTTTAAATAGGTATTTTGCAAGCTTTTCAAAAAGGTTTAATATATCATCTCGCTCTACGAAAGACATTTCGCAGTCTATTTGAGTAAATTCTGGTTGACGGTCTGCTCTAAAATCTTCGTCTCTAAAACATTTTGTAAGTTGAAAATATTTATCAAAGCCACCAATCATAAGTAATTGCTTAAATACTTGTGGCGACTGTGGTAGTGCATAAAATTTGCCATCGCTCATTCTTGAAGGAACAACAAAATCTCGAGCACCTTCTGGTGTTGATTTAATTAGAAAAGGTGTTTCAATTTCTAAAAAGTCATTGTCAGTTAAAAAGGTTCTAATCTTCTGTGCCATCTTACTTCTTAAAATAAGAGCATCTTGCAAAGGTTTTCTTCTTAGGTCTAAATAACGATATTTCATTCTAAGTTCTTCGCCACCATCACTTTCGTCTTCAATAGTAAAAGGAGGTATTTCTGATTTGCTTAAAATATCAAAAGAATTTACAATAATCTCAATATCGCCAGTTGGCATCTTATTGTTTTTATTACTTCTTTCAGCAACAAGTCCTGTTATTTTTATTACAAATTCTCGTCCTAGTTCTTGAGTTTTAGTAGCAAGCTCAGGATGAGTGTTTTGGTCAAATACTAATTGTGTAATTCCGTAGCGGTCTCTTAAATCAATAAAAGTCATTCCGCCTAGGTTACGTATTTTTTGAATCCAACCACTAAGAGTTATTTCTTTGTTTACGTTTTCAATACGTAATTCTCCGCAAGTATGTGTTCTGTACATTTTTTTCATATTTATTATAATTTGCAAATATAGTTAATTAGATTTGTACGATAAAACATATTTATAGAACTATGGCAGATTTCTTTTCAGACGAATATTTTATGAAGCAAGCTTTAATACAAGCAAAAGAAGCTTTTGATAAAGGCGAAGTGCCTATTGGGGCGGTTGTTGTGTGTAATAATAGTATAGTTGCCAAGGCTCATAATTTAACTGAAAGTCTTAACGACGTTACCGCACATGCCGAAATGCTTGCAATCACTTCGGCCGAAAATAATTTAGGTGCAAAATATTTACCTTCGTGCACTTTGTATGTTACTGTGGAACCGTGTGTAATGTGTGCTGGGGCATCGTATTGGGCACAAATTGGTAAAATAGTTTATGGTGCGTCCGACAATAAAAGAGGTTATACTCAAGCAGGAAATAATTTATTACACCCTAAAACAAAAGTTGTTACAGGTATTTTAGCTGAAGAGTGTAATAAATTAATTAAAGATTTCTTTTATTCTTTAAGAAAATAAATTTACCTATCGTGTTTTAATAATGATGTCCACTTGTTAGTGTATTTTACTATTATATAATATGCAATAGCAAAAATAGTCGCATAAATTAACCATGTATCTTCAACAATAAATTCTTGTTTTTCAATGTATATTTCTATAGTTTTAAATAGATATACAACAATAAAAATTGCTAAAAAACCATTTTTTTCTTTCTGAATAACTTTTTTCCAACTAAATGGGATTGCTGGCTTTTTCCATTTCTTTAAACAAGGAACAAAAGCTGGCGTTACTGCTGCCCAACTTAAATACATTTCGCCAAATTTCTTTCTAAGAAACTGTTCTTCGGCAAACATTATTCTTTCATAATATACCCAGTAAAAAAATACAAATGATATTATAAACCAGACGTTTAGTGTTAATGCAGAAATCCCTAACCACATAAAAAAGTTTCCAACATATAAAGGATGTCTTACTGTTGAGTAAATTCCAGTTTTGTTAATAGTGTCGGCTAGTTGGTCTTCTGTATTTCTACCCGAAGTGTTTTTTGGAGTATGACCAACTGTGTATGCTCTAATAATAAGACCTATAAAACTTATTCCGATAGCTATAAATGCTATGTTTTCAGAAATAAAATTGTCCTCGGGGTATTCATTATAGTATTTTGAGTATGAAAATACCGCTAGTCCTACAATTAATATAATAATTGGAAGTATTCCTCTATATTTAAAGAGGATGTTCCCTTGTTTTTCAAATTCTTCTTGTAATGCCATTTTATTTATTTTTATTTGCTAAATTCTGTTGCGTGTTTTAATTCTTTATTAAGTTCATTAATCGACTGCTGTTTTTGAGCTTCAGTCCAATTAAATTTCTCGCTCATAAATAATGCTGCTTCATCAATTTGTTTATATATATCGTCTATGTAAAAGAAAATCATTCCTGTACGGCGAATAAAAAAATCGGTAAGGCTTGTTGTCATCTCATTATTTATGCAATAATCAATTTGAGCTCTTAACCATGCCGATTCAACGTTTTTTGTTTCGTTATAATAGTCATAAGCAAGGTTTGTAACAGTATCAATGTTCATTCCGTACCTATAAAAAAGTTTTTTAAATTCACCAGAGTTTATTCCTGTCTGTTTTGCTTCATCATATTTAGAATCAGCGTATTCAGTTAATTTCATTTGTGTTGGATAAAATGGGAATTCCCCACCTGAAAGTCGCATGTTTCGTGTTTGGCATTTAATGAAATCTCTGTCTTCTTTATAATGAAGCCTTTTGGCTACAATTTTAACAATATCTTTTGCCATAATACGGTAACCTGTAAGTTTACCTCCTGCAATTGATATTAAACCTGATTGAGATTTGAATATTTCATCCTTTCGTGAAAGTTCTGATGGGGCTTTGCCTTCTTCATGAATTAATGGTCGTAAACCTGCCCATGCTGATTTTACATCTTTCATTTCAAGTTTTGCTGTAGGAGCAATTTTGTTTACAGCATCCAAAACATATTGAACATCTTTATTAGTAATTGTAGGATTTATTAAATCATCATAATAATCTGTGTCAGTAGTTCCTATATAAACTATGTCCTGACGAGGAATTGCAAATACCATCCGTTGGTCGCCAGTATCAAAATATATGGCATGATTCAGGTTAAATCGTTTTTTATTTATTACAATATGAATTCCTTTTGTGTGATGTATTCTTTTTCCCTCCAAAGAATGATTAGCAGCTCTTAACTTATCAACCCAAGGTCCAGTAGCATTTACAATATTCTTTGCTGAGATTTTATATGTTTGTCCGTCTTTTTTATCAGTTATATTTACTCCTTTTACTTTAAATTTTGATTTTTTGTATATAAACGATGAGACTTCGGAATAATTAAGAATTACAGCACCGTATTCAGCAGCTTTTTTTAGTACTTCAACGGTTAATCTTGAATCATCAGTTTTATATTCGTAGTATAATGCACCAGCTTTAAGAATAGGACTATCAACTAAAGGAATCTTTGCAATGGTTTCTTCTCTAGTAAGCATTTGTCGTTGTTCATCTTTTTTAACTCCTGCTAAATAATCGTAAACATATAGGGCTATTGATGTTGTAAACTGTCCAAGGCTACCATTTTCAATAATTGGTAAAACCATTTTTTCAGGAATAACAATATGAGCAGCATTTGTGTGAACAATCTCTCGTTCATGCCCAACTTCTCGCACAATTCCTAGCTCTAAGTGTTCTAGGTAGCGAAGTCCTCCGTGTACTAATTTTGTAGAACGACTACTAGTTCCAGCAGCAAAATCTTGCATTTCTACTAGGGCTACCGACATGCCTCTGGAGGCTGCATCAAGTGCTATTCCTGCTCCAGTAATTCCTCCCCCAATAATCAATAAATCAAACTTATTAGCCTTTAATTGCTCAATAGTTTCTTCTCTTTTTTTTGCTGAAAATGAATTTAGTTTTGCCATTTGGTTAATTTTAGAAATATTTATATTATATGAATAAGTTTATGCATCAACTATCTTATAAAGTTTATCTGCTCTTCTTATTTTTTCTTCTATTAATATTGAAATAGTATTTCCTTTTGAAACCTCTTCAACACTTTTTCTATCTAAATGAATCTCTTTAACAGTAGTTTCTACCACGCCTGTTGTTGGTCCTGAAATTAATATTTGGTCGCCTACTTTTAAATTTTCTGCTTGAATTTCAAATTCTGCAACTTTTATTTTAGAAAACCAATTTGTACTTTTTCCTATATAGATTTTCTTCTTTGTTGCTTTTGAACCATAATCCTTGCTCCATTCACCAATTTTACGTCCTAAATAGTAGCCATCCCAAAATCCTCTATTAAAAACTGTTGAAAGCCTTGTTGTCCAAGCTTCAATTTTCTCGCTAGTGTAAGTTCCTTCAAAATGTGAATCAACAGCTTTTCTGTAACAACTGCTTACTGTTTTAACGTATTCTCCAGGTCTTGCTCGTCCTTCAATTTTTAAAACTTTTACGCCAGCATTAATTATTTTGTCAATAAAACTTATTGTACATAAATCTGTTGCCGACATAATATATTCATTATCAATTTCAAGTTCAAAACCTGTTTCTTTTTCAGTTACAATATATGGCTTTCTGCAAGTTTGAAGGCATGCTCCTCTGTTTGCGGATGAATTTTGTTCGTGAAGACTTAAATAACATTTGCCCGAGATAGCCATACATAAAGCTCCGTGTGCAAAAATTTCTATTTGAATTAAATTGCCCGAAGGACCTTTTATTTGTTCTTTTTCAATAGTTTCAGTCATTTGAGCAACCTGTTTTAGGCTTAACTCTCTTGCAGTAACCATAACATCGGCAAAGTGTGAATAGAATTTAACTGTTTCTATATTACTAATGTTAAGTTGGGTTGATATGTGAATTTCTAATCCAATACTACTCGCATAATTTATAACAGCTTGGTCTGAGGCTATTATTGCAGAAACCTTACTTTCTTTAGCAATATTCAAGATTTGACGCATTAATGTTACGTCGTGGTCATAAATTATTGTGTTTACTGTTAAATAGCTTCTTAAATTATTTTCGTTACAAATTTTTACAATTTCTTTTAAATCTTCAGTAGTAAAATTATTTGAAGATTTTGCTCGCATATTTAATTGTTCAATTCCAAAATAAACCGAGTTTGCTCCTCCTTGAATTGCTGCTTGTAATGATTCAAACGACCCAACAGGAGCCATTATTTCTATATCGTTTTTTGTATGTTTCATCTTTGAATTTCTTTTTTATTTCGTTCTATCTCTTCTTTAAATTCTTTTTCTGTTGGTAAATATAACTAGTATGTCTATGATAAAAGCATTATTTTAGTTTTTTCATCGTTGGATTATCTAATAATGATTTTATTTGTGTTTCTGCAACTGTATTTAACTGTATCAATCTTTCATTTTGAGGTAATCCATTACGAATTAGCAAAGCATTGATGCTTTCCATATTACTCAAAACAACTAATTGTTCAATTGTTGCATAATCTCGTATATTTCCTCGCATATCAGGGCTTTCGTTTCGCCATTCTTTTGCTGTTTTTCCAAATAGAGCAACATTTAGTATATCAGCTTCATTTGCGTAAACAAAATTAATTTGTTGTTTCGTTAATTTTGGAGGAATTAATTTTTCTTTTACGGCATCTGTATGAATTCTGTAATTTATCTTAGATAAAATTCTTTGCAAATCCCATTCTAACGATTTTGTTTTACTTTCCTCGTCTTTTAGTCTTTGAAATTCCTTTATTAGATACAGTTTAAACTCTGCACTTAACCATGAACCGAATTCAAAAGCTATGTCTTTTTGAGCAAAAGTACCACCGTACCTGCCTGTTTTTGCAATGATTCCTATAGCATTTGTTTTATTTATCCATTTTTTAGCCGAGAGTGTAAAACGATTATAACCAGCTTGATTTTTAATTCCCTCGAATTCGAGGGAATTAAAATCGGGATTATATAATTGTTCCCAAATACC
>JAOZLS010000442.1 GCA_029934705.1 Bacteroidales bacterium
CGACCACAGGGCTCAAGGCCTTAATATGGGAAGACTCTTACGTCTTAATCCTTGTTATAGTGGAAATTGTATTGAGTGTCATCTTTTATTATACTTTTTAAAACCAATACATTAGACTTTCTATTTAACTTTTCTTTACAAATTTTTGCGTTTTTTAACTCCATTTTTTCAGTTTACAAAATTAATACTTTTTTTTTATAAAACAAAGCCCCTTTTTGTGTTGCAATACGTCAAAGAACTTTTGGCTAAGTTATAAATTTATTTTATTTATTCCTATTGCCTTAAAACTTTTTTTCTGCTTCTTTTTATCATAAGATTCAACTTTAGTAAAACTAACTTTTAAACCCTCGGTTACTTCACCCTTTTCGCCTAAATAATTTTTAAGCTCAAAATATATACTTATACTGCCTTCTTCCTTTATAAAGCCAGCATTATTATTTGCTAATATTTTTATTATAGTGCCTTTATGTAAATTTGCTGTTGTAATTTGCTGCTGCAATTTATTCCATAATTTATTTAATTCAGGCGTTTGTTTGTTATTTTTTGCTTCTACCAAAATCTTTTTTGCAAATTCTGTATTATCTATATTTATTAATAATTTTGCTACAATTGGCAATATCAAGGCTACAGCATATAATGGCGACTTATTTATTTCAATACCCAATATTACTTGCAAGGCTTTTTTATAGTCTTTGTTTTCGGTAATAATTTTTGCATATTCATATATTATAAACCAATCGTTTTTTTGTAATACTATTTTTGCATAAATTACCTGTGCCTCAAGTGGTTTGCCCATTTTTTGTAGGGCTATGCCCTGTAATCTAATAATCCACACATAATTATTCCATTTTCGACTTTCATTATTCTCTAATATTTTATTTATAAAAATTAGCAATTCTTTATTTCTGTTTAAACTTTTTAGGGCATTTGCCTTATGTAAACTCCACTGCTCTAATTGCGATGGTAATTTTATTGTTTTATTTGTTTTTGCATTTGTAAATAAATATGCTTTTGTATTTAATTGTGGCACGCTAACTTTATTTGTCCACTCTAAAAGTAAGTTGTAGTTTTTGGGCTCATTTTTCTTTAAAAAGCTTAATGTTTTAATTACTGTATTTATGTATGGCGAGTATTTTTGTGTTGCACTTGTTAGTTTTACTATTGCATTTGCTGCCTTCATAAATGTTTCCTTTTTTTGTGTTTGTATTTGTGTAAAATATATTGCTTGGGCATATAAATTACTAATATTCTTATACTCTTTATTCTCCAAATATAATAATCGACAAACATCTAGTGCTTCTTGGTATTTTTTAATTTGAAACAAGCAAAATATAAATTCTATTCCATCAAAATAGTTCTTTGTTACGTTAAACAATTGCTCGTAAAAAACAGTAGCTTGGTCAAAGTTTTTATTTTTATTGTATAATTTGGCTTCGTTTCGTAATTTAATAATATCATTTTTTTCCATTAAAAAAAGAGTGTGTTTTTATTGCCTGTTATAAAATCAAATTCAATTTGTTGTCCTAATATTTTCATTGCATTTATAGAGTCGGTTGGTACTTGTATAAAAAGTATGCTGTCGTTATTTTCGTACATTGCCTGAACTTCTTTTAAAGTAATATGTATTTCGTTATATTTTTTTCGTGGTAAATTTGCTAAATACACCGATTTCTGAATTCTAATACAGCCTTCTTTTATTAAATATTTAGCAATTTGTGTTCTTATTTTTGTATTTTCGATGTCGTACATTAATAAAAAAATCATTTTGTCGGGTGTATGTTTCTGTTTCTTAATAAAGTGTAATACTTTTTCAATTCTATCGCCTAATTCTTCAATTTCTTCTAAATTAATTTTCTCTAATTTATCGGTGCCCGTTGTATTTAAGCCTGCGGCCTTAATTCTAGCCATTGCTTTGGCAAAACTAATTTTCGGTATTTTTTCTTTAGCCATTTTTTTTATTGATAAATATTGAATCCACTCCTAAAAGTATAATTTGCCTAATTATCGGTCGGACGGCTCAACTAATAGACTAAAATAAGGACAGTTTACTTTTCACGCTTTGCAAATACAGCCGTCTGACCTATTTCTATACAAATTTTGGCTTCTGGGAGTGGTCTCAACAACTATTTATTTTTGTTTTCAGGATACAAAATATCGCAAAGTAACAAGTTTGCGGTATCGGCAAGTTCTGTACTACTTCCATTTTTAGGGGTTTTAACTATTGAAAAACCTTTTTTTCCATAAAAAATATTTATTTCGCACCAGTACTGTCCTGCTTCAAACTTTATTTTTTTTCCATAATTAATATTTGTTACAACTGCCATTTTTAGTCCTACCTCATTACTTTTTTCTTCAATTTTTTGTATTACCTCGTTTAATTTTTCGGGTACAAAAATTTGTTTTTTCTTTTTTACTTTAATGTTTGGGTTTATTTTTTTTTTAATTTGAAGAAGTATATCATCGGGCAAAGCATTTTCTTTTTGTTCATTTTGTTCTTTTTTCTTTTTTTTATCTTCAACATTAATTTCTGAAATTATATTTTCGGCAAATTTTATTTCATCAAGATTATTAAAATTTATATAATCCGAAATTATAATTGGCAACGGCACAGGGTTATAAATAGCATCGGTATCAACACTTAAAAAACAAGCCCTAGCAACATCGGCAGTTCTAATATCAATAATTTGCATAATATTATATTTGTCAGAAAATTTTTTCGCAAATAATTTATAAAACATTGTATATTTACCTTTATCAAAGCACTTTTCGCTAAGTTTGAATAAAACTTTTAAGCCGTTTCCGCCAGGCGAAACAAAAAGCAAAGCAACTCTTTCGTCGTCGCCAATACGCTGTTTTAGCTCGTCAATATTTATATTTGCTTCGGCAATATGGTCAAAATCGAGTACAAAATATTGGGTAGAAGCAAAATTATCAGATTTTCTAAAGGCAGGATTAAAAATAGAAGTGCAAAAATAAGGAAGCTGGGTTTTTAACTTCCTATATTTTTGCGGGTCAATGGAGAGAATGGTTCTAAGAGTATTTATTATACTTTCGAGTTCGTTAGATGGACGAGATATTTTCTGATATAAATCAAACAAACTAATTTTATTTAATTTATCGGCTGGCGATATAATTTTTCTTCCTAATAATAACATATTATTGAATTTTAAATTTCAACATTTTTTGAGCTAAATTTTGTGCATATAAATCAATATGTACGGCACGAGAACGAATTGTTCCAGTAATATTTAACACTTCGCCTAAATAATCATTTACCGACTGTATTAAAATTCTTTTGCCCTGTGTTTCTAACCAAAAGCC
>JAOZLS010000443.1 GCA_029934705.1 Bacteroidales bacterium
TAATGAACCATTAAATAGTTTTATAACGAAATTAATGTTGAAAATACTATTTATTATTATTCATTTTTAGCTTTTTTTGATAAAACATAAATATATGAAAATTACTGTAAAATCAATAGGTGTTAGTAAAATATCTGCAATAAAACTTATTCGTAAATATTCAGGCTTTAGTTTGAAAGATGCAAACGACTTTATAGCAGACCTCCCCGACTCTTTTATGACACGAACTCCTTATGACAAAATGGATGAAATGTATTCAGAATTTATAAAAGAAGGTTGTGTTATTGAAGTTGAAACTGGTTACACAAAACCCAGTGTTCCAGGTAAAAAGCGTTTAGACAAAGTAGTTTTCGGTACAAAAACAGAAAGTACCGAAAAAAAACAACTCACATCAAAAGAAGAGGTTACTTCTTTTTTAAAACAAAGACAAAATTTAAAAAAAGGATACTCAGGCGGTGTTGTCTCGGCAATAGCTATAATATTTATGTTTGGTGGCTTTTTTATTTTTAATGAAAACATTTTAGCATGGAACGTATATGCATGGACATCAAATGTAATAATTGGCTTAACCATTGGCTATTCAGTTAAACGAAAAGGGAAAGCTGTTGATCCCAAGGCTGGTAAATTTGCTGCAAGTTTAACTATCATTACAGCTATTTTCATAAGGTATCTTTATGATTTTATTATGATAGCAAAATTTGCTTCTATCTTCGATTTTGTAATACGACTTGAATATATTTACAATATTCGCTTTATAGTTTCATTGGTACTAGCGGCTCTTTTTTCTTATTATATTGCTTTTGACCGTATTAGTAAGATAAAAATTGATAAATTACGAAATGCTAGTAATGTTTCTGATATAGTTGAAACCGAGATTCAAAAAAAACGAAAAGAATATACACCAAGAACAAGTAAACGAAAAACACGAAAAAAATCGGGACAAGATGATAATGTAATCCCTGATGACCCTAGTCCTAAAAGTAAATATTAAAACTAATCATTATAGAACCTTACTTTAAATTTGGTTCATATTTCTATTTAAAATGCTAACAATAAAGCGTTTAACAATCGTTGCTTCTTCGGTTTTACTTGTAGCAATAAAGAGTGTTAGTGATGCGAGTGCTTCGTTGCTAATTATTGTTTTATAATTTTTGTTTATTAGAGCTTTGTTTTTATCAAGAAAATAGAGGAAACAAGCTGCTGCAATTCGTTTATTTCCATCTACAAATGAGTGGTTTTTTACAATAAAATAAAGCAAGTTTGCTGCTTTTTCTTGTATTGTAGGGTAGAGTTCTTGTCCGCCAAAGGTTTGAGCTATCTGGTTTATGGAACTATGGAAACTCTCGTCTTTTGGTTTTGCAAAAACATCACTTTCAAAATCGGAATACATTTCGGAAATAAAAGCGATATATTCATCGTAATCGGGAAAAAAAGTTTCTTGTTCCGTATTTCCTTTTATATCCAGCTCTTCGTGGTCATAATCGTCGAGTAACTCCAAGCCTTTTGAGAAAATATTTAGTATCTCGTTTTCGTTATTTTCATTTTTTGCTTCAATGACGCGGCTTAGTATTTGTATTCCTGTTTTTAGGTGTAGTACTTCTTGTTGCTTTTCGTGTAGTCGTTTTTCGTTAATTGCGTAACCTTTTACAAGAAAATCTTTTAAATGCTGTGTTGCCCAAATCCTAAACTGCGTGCCTCTAATTGAGTTTACTCTATAGCCAATTGATATAATCATATCAAGATTATAGTGTTCTATTTCTCTAGAGACCTCACGTTTCCCTTCTTGTCGAACTATCCGGAATTTCCGGATAGTTGAATTTTTAGTTAATTCTCCTGTTTTATAAATCGTTTTTATATGCTCATTAATCGTACGAATATCTTTATCGAAAAGCTCTGACATTTGTTTCTGAGAAAGCCAAATTGTTTCTTGCTCAAATTTAACTTCAACAATAGTTTGATTATCCTTACTTTGATATATTTCTATTTTGTTTTTTTCTTCCATCATAATTTTACACTTTTAGTATTGAGGGATTGTTATGAAATAATCCCTAAGTTCATCAAACTATTAGCTTCAGTATTTATTTTTTTGTGGCAGTCTCCTAAATAATAAGGACACGTGAAACTGCATAAACGTAACATTTAACTATTACGACTTACAATATTAAACATTTATAAGCTTTTTGTAAAATATTAAATAACAAAAAGCAATTAACTATATAAATAATTGCTTAAACCAAAGGCTTAGGTGAAAGCACTCCATAAAACGGATATCTTCGGTCAACGTTTCGATTTTTATAAAACTAGGTTAACAAAAGTAATAAGCAACCAAATTAAGTTAAAAAAAGGTTGACTATTTTTTAAAGAAAATTTTAATTGGATTAATAAGCCTTACAATTAATGGCATATCATCTGTTATAATTTCAACACGAGCTTGCATGTTATGAATAAATGGTAATTTTATTCCGTAACTTGTTTTTAATGAATCGGGAAAAACGATTTGTATTGAGTAAAAGTCCTCTCGACTTATTGCTGAAATTTTTTCGATTTTACCGTAAACAACTCCAAAATCATTTTGAGGAAAATCGTCAAAAATAACATTTACTTTTTGCCCAATTTTTACTTTTCCTGCACCAACCACTGTCATTTTAACATGTCCTAGCATTCTGTTTTCATGTTTAGGTATAACTGTAAAAACTATATCGCCTGCTGCAACATTTTGATTATTACTCCATATTTCGCTAAATGAAACTTTTCCTTTTATTGTACTTTTCAAAAGATAGCTTTGCTCCCATACTGCAATTTTTGCTTTTAAATTCTCTGTTTGGTCAAACATCGACTTTTCAAAACTTTGCTTTTGTTCTGTAAACTGCAATTGCAAATCTAGCATTTCTTGCTGTAAATTTATTATTTGAAGCTCAATACTTGTGATATTATTTGTTGCATTTTCTACAGTTATTTTTTTTTGTACAAACACGCTTTGTGACTCTTCAAATTCGGCAACGGGTATAACTTTTTGTTTAAATAATATTGAATCTCTTGTAAATTTTTGCTCTGAAAGTTTAAAATCTTCCAGAATAAGATTAAATCGTCTTTGTGAATTTTTTAATACTTTATCATAAACTTTTAGTCGTGTTTTTAATATTTCTATTTTACTTTCATGATATTTTAACTCTATAAAATCATGGTATGTTTGAATACTTTTTAACCATGCGGAATAATCGGATTGAAGTTCACCTAATTCAAGCTTTTTTGATATAAAAGAAAGTTTAAAATCACTAATAATATAAATTGCAGATAAATCTTTTTT
>JAOZLS010000115.1 GCA_029934705.1 Bacteroidales bacterium
GAACTAGACGAAAATAATAAAAACTTACTAGACAAACTTGAAACGCAGAAAAAAGAGGTTGAAAATATCGGAAATAAATTTACTAATGAATTTAAAGTTTTAGCTAGTAGTATATTAGAAGAGAAAAGCAAGAAGTTTACAGAGCTAAACAAAGAAAATATAAATACACTTTTAGGTCCTTTAGGAAAAAATATAGATGAATTTAAACGAAAAGTAGAAGATACTTACGATAAAGAGTCGAAACAAAGGTTTTCGTTAGAAGAAAAAATAAAAGAACTGGTTTTGTTAAATCAGAAAATTAGTCAGGAGGCTAGTAATTTAACAAATGCACTAAAAGGCTCGGCAAAGAAACAAGGCGATTGGGGTGAAATGATTCTTGCAAAAATATTAGAAGATTCTGGTTTAGAAAAAGGACGCAATTTCTTTGTTCAGGAATTTTTGCGAGACGAAACAGATAAAACAATAAAAACGGAAGATGGCAAAAAACTACAGCCCGATGTTGTTGTAAAATATCCTGACGGAAAAGATATTATAATAGATTCAAAAGTATCGTTAGTAAATTATGAAAAATACGTATCGGCAGAAACAAAAGAAGAGCAAGATAATGAGTTGAAATTGCATATTTTATCATTAAAACATCATATTGACGATTTAAGTTCAAAAAATTATAGCGAATACGATTTAAAAGCTATTGGTTTTGTAATGCTTTTTGTGCCTATTGAACCAGCATATTTATTAGCAATAAAAGAGGAATCTACCTTATGGGAATATGCCTATAAAAGAAAAATTATACTTATAAGTCCTACAAATTTAATTGCAGCGTTAAAAATTGTAGCAGAACTGTGGAAAATAGATTCGCAAAATAAGCATGCTTTTGAAATAGCCGATAGAGGTGGAAAATTATACGATAAATTTGTAAGTTTTGTCGAAAACCTTACCGCTATAGGAGCAAATATCGATAAAACTCAAAGTAGTTACACTTCAGCAATGAAACAATTAAAAGAAGGTGGAGGAAATTTATTGTCGCAGGTGGAAAAACTTAAAACGCTAGGAGCAAAAGCTCAAAAAACTTTGCCTGAGAATATTGATTAATGCAGGCGTAAAGTATATAGCCGTTAAGCTAAGCACCAACGGTGTGTAATAAAATTCACATTATTTATAATCATATAGATTTCGCACCTATCTTTGGTATTATTCTTAGTTTGACGGCTATAGTGTAAAGTATAAAGCAAAAAAAAATCCTCACTATTTAAGCGAGAATTTTTTATATATAAGTATATGTAATATTATTTGTTAAACATTTCAATTTCCCACAATCTAATATTATAAGAATATTCACTTCTTACCATATTCCCTTTAGTGTTTCTATAATAACACCATTTTTTTAATTCTTCGTCAATTGGTTTTTTATCTGCTACCAAAGTACTTAAATGACTTCTTAGATAATTACCAATACCTTTTGCAAAAATAAAGTGAGCTATTGCAATCTTTTTGTAACCTGTAAGGTCTGTTTCTCTTTCTGCAGCTTTAATCGCTTTATCAAAATCTTTTCTTAATAATTGATCTGCTGTTTCTTTTGATATTTTGCCAGTAAAATTGTCGGTTGCTAAAATTACGTGTCCATATCCAATGGTTTTTATCCCTGCTACGTCAACATATATTTTACCTCCAGCAAAACCTTCGTGTTCTTTGATAAATCTTATTGCGTCTTCGTATCCTTCTTCAAACTGATATTTACTAACGAACTTTCTTTCTGAAACTTTTCTTTCGGGGTATATTATTGTCAATTCTGATTTTTTGTCTGATAAGTCCGAGTAAATTACATTAGGACCAATAAACATATTCATTAAAAATACTATTGACATTTTAAAATAAAAATTCATATTCAAAATTTATATTTACACTAAGTCGTTTAAATTGTTTCGTTGTTTTCAAACCTCGATGTGTGCTTGTCTGCACCTATGGTTTTTGGTTGAATTTACAGTATCAATTTTTTTAACGACTTCGGGAGTTTCCCGTTTTTTGTTTAAGAATGTTTGTTATTTATTTAGTTTTTAGTAACTTAACTCTTAAACGTTTCCTTTTTTTTATAAAAGATTGCAAAACTACTGCTTAATTTTTAAGATGCAAGTTTTTTGCAAACTTATTTTATAATAAAAACTACTGTAAATTTTAAGTGCTTAATTTTAAAGGGCTAGATCGCCTTTATAGTGCGGAAAGAAATTCGACATATCAACTCTGTTTTTATTGAGTTAATTTTTGATATTTTACTTTTTATACTTTTCATCTGTTCTAAAAAATAATATAAATTTTGTTGGTTATGTTTTTTTATTAGTTCTTCCCAACCTGTTATCATGTTGATAACTAATACAAATAAAAAACATTTTTTTTAATAAAACAAATTTTTCGACAAGAAATGTAAAAGGTTCTTGTAATTAATTATAAATTATTATAAAAGAAACAACGATTGGTTTTTGTAACTGTTTGTAATCTAATTTGCTACATCATTATATTCGTTTTTTTTAAAAGATGAAGAAAAATGTCTTTTTTTTGTGTTACACTCATGTTATTAGGTGTTTATGCCTTTTTTAAATTATAAATTACAAAAGGGTAGGGGCTTTATCTAATACCAAATGAATTTTAAAGTTGCCGAAATAAATTCAAAATATTTTTTTATTTTACAATCTTAAAATTTCAAGCATAACTTGTTCCGAACTTGTTTCGGAAGCCGTAGCTACGGTTTAAATTTTAAGTGCAAAAAAACAGGAAAAGATGAAGGATTTATTTCGGCAATTTTGATATTTGTTTGGTATAAATATAAATAATTTATTTTTTCTTGTTTGGCTTGTTTATTATTCGCATAATCTTTTTTATCTCATTTAGCTTCTTTGTCTTTTTTCTTTTTTTTATAAGAAGAAGTAAGATGTTTTAGAATCCTATTCATAATATCTATGCTATTGCAAGGGGTATAGTATTCTTTTTTCTTTTCAATAGTATTACGTTTTAGAAATACGTTAATATCATTTGACGTAATAATTGCACCTTTATTAAATGGGTTTATGTAGAAAAGGACATCTTTTTTATTTGATTTATCATCTTTTCGCTGATCGACAAAAGCAAGTAAGAAGTTTCGCGGAAAATTTATGCCATATAGGTTAAGCCCTGCTTGCTTTGCTATAAACATATATAATATAGCTAAACTAACATCGTTTCCTTTTTTTTGTTTTATGACTTTATCTATGTAAAAGTAATTAGGGTTATCAATATTCTTGAAATCACTTTGAAATTTATATACATCAAATAGTATATGGTTTATTATTCTAATTTGTTGTAGGGCTGTTAAATATGGGTTTGTTTCATTGTTAATTTCGTTAACTATATAATATATTTTATTTAATACTAATTTGCTTTTAATATTTGGGTTTTGGTATTTAGCTAAAATAAATAGTGCTTCAAAAATATCTTGATTTTTTGATTTCTTCCATGCAGAAAATTTGCGAAGAGTCTTTTTAAAGTTTATTACTTTAATAATTTTTTTTGCACGAAAAATAAATACCTCATTATTAGAACTTTTTAATGTAGCCATTAGTTCGGGCAGAACTAATTTTGGATGAGCTAGCATTTGAGTTCTAATTTTGAGGTATATCTCATCATTAGGATCATCAAGCAATTTTACCAATGCCTTTATTTGGTTTTTTTGCATGAGTTATGTGTTTTAAGATGATAATCTATCTAGTATTGTTTTTATTAATTCGTTAACAGTAACTTTATAGTCTTTGCTATATTCTTTTCTAATACGGTTTGCAATAATATTACATACAGTAACAGCATGGTGTCCTAAAAGTTTTGATAAGCCAAAAATTGCAGAGCTTTCCATTTCGTAATTTGTTATTTTACGACCATTATATTCAAAGTCCGTTATTTTTTGATTTATGTTAGGGTCTTGAATTTGAAGTCTGAGTACTCTTCCTTGTGGTCCATAAAACCCAGGAGCTGATATTGTTATGCCTTTTCTCATTCCTTCGCCTATTTTATCCATAAGACTAATTGAGGCATCTACAAAATATGGGTTTGGAAGTCTTGGGTTCCAGTCCATGTATTTAATAAACTTATTTTCTAAATCTACATTTCCAACTTTATCTCTGTCTTGGTAAAAATTTAGCATTCCGTCAAAGCCAATTGCTGTTTCAGAAATAATGGGTGTGTCAACAGGAATGTCGCCTTGTAATGCTCCCGACGTTCCTATTCTAATGAAATTTAGTGTAGTATGTTCCTCTTTAGCAACTCTTTTGTCAAGGTCAATGTTAACTAATGCGTCTAATTCGTTAACAACAATGTCTATATTGTCTGTTCCAATACCAGTTGATATTGCTGAGATACGTTTGCCTTTGTATGTTCCTGTGTGAGTTACAAATTCTCTGTTTTGAACTTTAAATTCAATATTGTCAAAATAATTTGAAATCATTTCGACTCTGTCTTGGTCGCCAACTAAAATAATGGTGTCAGCAATATTCTCAGGTTTGAGGTGTAAGTGAAATATTGAACCGTCTTTGTTTAAGATAAGTTCTGAATCGCCAATTTTATTCATAATAAATGTTTTTTTAATAATAAAAGGCTGTCTAAAATAATTCAACTTTTTTGTTCAATTTAAAACTTTGTAATTGAATAAAAAAGAATATTGACTTTTAGATAGCCGTTTAAATGTTTTTACCTCCCAAAGCTATTGCTTTTTTTTAAAATAAAAAAGATAAATGTATTATTTATATCTTTAGAGTCTTGTTTTTATTTTGCTTTATTTCGAAATGCTGTGATAACTAAAGTATTGAGAGTTACAAGTTGCGTGTTTCGAGTTATACTTTTTCAACCTGCAACTCGCAACCCGTAACCCGCAACTTTCTCAAACTCTCAATAGTTGAAATACAATTATATAGTCATCACAGTATTATGGAAAAACACATTTTGTTTGTATATTACATTTTTAATCGGGCTTCGGCAGTTGTACTTTGACTCGCAAAAATGTTATTCAAATATTTGTGATAACCTGATATTGCAATCATTGCAGCATTATCCGTAGTGTATTTGAATTTAGGAATGTGCACTGTCCAGTCTCTTTTTTTTGCTTCATCAATTAGTGCATTACGTAAACCAGAGTTTGCAGAAACTCCACCCGCAACAGCAATTTCGGTAATTCCTGTTTGTTTAACAGCCGTAACTAGCTTAGTTATTAAAATGTCAATAATAGTGTGTTGGATTGATGCACATAAATCTTCTTTATTTTCTTTTACAAAGTTTGGATTTATTTTAGCATTGTCTCTTACAAAATATAAAAATGCTGTTTTTAGTCCACTAAAACTAAAATCTAGTTCTTTTATGCGTGGTTTAGTAAATTTATATTTTATAGGGTCGCCTTCTTTTGCTAATTTGTCAACAACAGGTCCGCCTGGGTAGCCTAGTCCCATTATTTTAGCACATTTATCAAAGGCTTCTCCTGCAGCATCGTCAATTGTTTCTCCAATAATTTCTTGGTCAAAAAAATCTCTTACAATAATTATTTGAGTATGCCCACCTGAAACCAAAAGAGTAATAAAAGGAAATTTAGGATTGTCGTGAGTATCGCCTTCTTCTTTTAAAAATAAAGCAGCTAAATGACCTTGCAAGTGGTTTACATCAATTAAGGGGATATTTTTTGCTAGTGCAAAGCCTTTTGCAAATGTAGTTCCAACAAGGAGAGAACCTAATAGTCCAGGGCCTCTTGTAAATGCAACTGCACTTATTTCGTTAGCAGAAATTCCTGCTTCTTTTATAGCTAAATCTACAACTGGAATTATATTTGCTTGATGTGCCCTTGAAGCAAGCTCAGGAACTACTCCTCCGTATTTTTTATGAACATCTTGATTGGCTGTTATGTTTGATAATAACCAACCGTCTTTTATTATTGCTGCAGATGTATCGTCGCATGATGTTTCTATTCCTAAAATTACGGTTTTCATTCTTTTTTATATTAGATTTTTCTTTAATTTTACAAAAGTAAAGAATTTTTGTATTCTAAGCAGTTATTTTTTTTCAATTTCATTAAAAATATTCTTAATTTGTGAGATTATGCTAAAAATAGGAAATATATCGATAAATATTAAGAAAATTCTACTTTGGATTTTCTTGTTACTGCTATTTTTATTTATTTTTCTATTTATAGCCTTGCAAACATCTTTTGTTCAAACAAAATTAACTAAATATTTTACACAAAAGTTTTCTGAAAAACTTAATACCGAGTTATACATTCGTAATGTAAAATTTTCTTTGTTGGATGGTATTCGTATTTATGGTTTTTATATTGAAGACGAACAAAAAGATACTTTAGCTTATATTGGACGAACTACTGTAAAATTTAAAAATATAAGTTTTTCTGATAATAATTATAAGTTAAAAATAATAGAACTTGATTCGCTAAAATTTAATTATTATGGAATAAGTGAAAACCGCTCAAATTTAGATTTCATTTTAGAAGCATTTAAAAGTGATACGACTAATAAAGATACTACTTCAAAATTTTCATTTTCATGTTCAATAGTAAAATTGAGATATTCAAATATTAAATATCGAACTTTTAATCCGCAAGAAACTGAAGGAATGAATTTTGAGGATATAAATTTGAGTAATATAAATATTAGAGTACACAATGTTTTGTATGAAGATGATAACTTAGAAGCTAAAATTATTGATTTTGCATTAAAGGATAAGTGTGGTTTTGAGTTAAATAATTTATCAGTTGATACAATTAAATATTCTTCGAAATATATAGAGACTAAAAATTTAAGAATATTAACAGGAAATTCAGACTTAAAACTTCATAAATTAAAGTTTTCGTATAATGATATTAAGGCATTTCAAGATTTTATAAATGATGTTAAACTCGAAGCTGATTTTGATAGTTCGGGAGTGTTTGTTTTTAACGATTTAGGCTATTTTTCTCAAGAATTGAAAGGAATTAATGAAAAATTTATTTTTAAAGGCAAAGTTGAAGGAATTATTTCCGATTTTAAAACAGACAATTTGTTGGTACAGGCAGGAAGTTTTTTGTCGTTAAATATTACCTCTTCTATTAAAAATGTTACCGATATTGACAACTTAAAGTTTGATGTGAGTATTTCAAATTTAGATGCTAACTTAAAAGAACTTAAAACAATAATATTACCAGGTGATACAATTCCAATGTTAAGTTTGCCAGCTGAGCTCGAGAATATCAATAATATAAATTATTATGGTAGAACAAAAGGTTCTATCTATAATTTTGTTTCAAACGGAAAACTTAAAAGTAACCTCGGAAATATTACAATTGATATTGAAGCTAGTAGAGACACTGCTTCAATAATAAATATTATAGGTAAGTTTAAAGGTGAAAATTTGAATATTGCGTCTGTTCTGAATAATAAAGATGTAGGGAAACTTACGTTTAATCAAACTATTAAGTTTTCGTACTTAAATAATAAGAAAATAAAACTAACAACCGAAGGGCGAATTGATAGTGTAAAATATAATGGCTTTACATATAGAAATATTGCTTTATATGCTGACATGTATGACAAAAATATTGATAGTATAAATGTTAATATTAATCAGCCAGGACTAAAAGCAGCCTTTTCAGGCAAAATAAATTTAATGAACAAAAAGCCAGATATTAAATTTAGTTTTAAAGTTGATACAGCTAACTTAAGATTGTTAAATATTGAAAAAAACACTAGAAAATCATTTTTAAGTTTTGAACTTGATGCAGATTTTAAAGGTCTTACTATGGACGATTTTCAGGGGCAATTAAAATTAGTAAAAAATTTAAAATATCAAAACGATAGTATTAATTTGAGATTAAAGCAATTTAATTTAATCTCTAGCTTCGACTATCAAAACGGTAAAGAGATAAAAAATATAACTCTAACATCAGATTTAGTTGATGTAAACATTATAAATACTAGTAGCTTTGAAGGATTAAACATTAAAGTACAGAATTTCTTAAATAATTATTTCCCAGCCTTTTTTACTACAGTAGCTGAAGATGAAAATGTTGTATATGAAAATTTTGAATATTTGAAATTGAAAGCAGTAATTAAAAAACCTCAGATAATAACAAATATATTTTCTCCAAAAACTAAAATTGCTCAAAATACTATTGTAAATTTATATTATAATTATTTAAACGATTCATTGTATTCAACCATTGTCTCAAGAGATATTGTTTATGATAAAATAGATATTCAAAATTTTTATTCGGTTATTTATACCGCCGACAGTACATTGCATACTAGTATTGGAGGTTCTTCTGCTTCTTATAATGAAAGCTATTTGCTTAAAAATATAGATATAACATTACAGTCTTTATCTGATAGTTCAAACTTTGATTTAAGTTGGAATAATCATGAAGACTCAGCAAGGTTTTCAGGGGAAATTACAGGTGCTTTTAATATTAAAAAGAATAATAACAAAAAACTTTTTGAAACTATAATAAACAAATCAGAACTAATAATTTCCGATACAGTATGGTCGTTAAGTGAATCCAAAATCCTTATAGATACAACATCTATTTATGTGGATCGTTTAACGATAAAACATGACAATCAAAGAATTTTTGTTGATGGTTTTATTTCAGAAGGAGGAGGTGATCTGCTATATGTTAAAATAAGAGATTTTAATTTGTCGAACTTCAATATCTTGACAGGCGAGAGCTTAAATTTACAGGGAAAACTTAGCGGAACAACAAGACTTGTTAGGTTATATGATAGCCCAATTGTAATGTCTAATGATACTATTATGTCGTTAGAAGTTAATGATGTAGAGCTAGGGAATTTATATTTAAAAAGTGACTGGGATAACGAAAACGAAAAAGTTATAGCACACTTATATAACAAAAAAGTAAATAGAAGAGGAAAAGAATTGATGAAGGATTCTATTGTTGGTTCATATTGGCCATCAAAAGATAGTTTAAGTTTTACAATTAATATAAGTGAAATACTTGTAAAAACTTTTGACCAATACTATAAAGATTTTATTCAATTTAACTCAAATTCAAGACTTTCAGGCGATATTAATATTAATGGTTATACATCTAACCTTATGTATAATGGCAATTTAATGTTAACACGAACTGGAGTTAAAATTTTATATCTGAACACATCTTACACCATTGATGGTCAAATGGATGTTACATTTGATAATAGTCTGCTAGAAATAAAACCAACAAAGTTAAATTCGGCACGAAGCGGAGGGAAAGGTGTGCTTAAAGGGAATATTTATCATAATAATTTCTCTAATATAAATATGGATTTAGATTTGAATGTTAAAAACTTTCAAATTTTAAATACTACAGTAACAGATTCTTCCTATTTTTATGGAACAGCCTATGCAACTGGAGGTATTAATATTTTAGGAAGCTTAGACGATTTGAATATTGATATAAATTTAAAAACAGATAAAAACACAAACTTTTTTATTCCTTTAGAATCAAGCGAAATATTAAGTGAAGACAATGAATTTATAAAATTTAAGAAAGATACAATAATAAATCCTTTTGTTGATGATGATGAGCAAGAATATGATACAGACCTATCGGGAATGACATTAAATATGACTCTTGAGGTAACCCCAGACGCATCAATACAAATGATAATGGATCAAAGCTCTGGAGATATTATTAAAGCAAAAGGAAGAGGTAGTTTAAAAATTGACTTAGATACAAGAGGAGATTTTAATATATTTGGCGATTTTAATATTGTTGAAGGAGATTACTTATTCACTCTAGGAAGTGTAATTAGCAAACACTTTTTAATAGGCAAGGGTGGTAAAATATCTTGGAATGGCGACCCTTTTAATGCCGATATATCATTAGATGCTGTTTATGTTCTTAAAAAAGTAAACTTATATGGTTTGTTACTTGAAGACATATATCAAGGAGTAAAAACAGAGGCAAAGTGTAATATTGAAATGTCAGGAAAGCTAATGAACCCTTCCATAACATTTGGTGTAGTTTTACCAGAAGCAGACGAACCAACTGCTCAAAAACTTGATAATTTAGGACAAGAAGATATAAATAAACAGTTTTTATCATTATTAATAATTGGAGGTTTTCAGCCTTTGCCAGGTTTAAGCCAAGAGGCCGTTGGAGGAACTCCAATGAATACAGGTGAAATTATTACAAATCAGTTAAATCGTTGGCTGTCAGATATTAGCGATGAATTTGATGTAGGAGTTAATTATCAGGTAGGCGATCAAGTAACTGGGGACGAACTAGAAGTTGCACTATCAACTCAACTTTGGGACGATAGAATTACAATAAATGGAAACGTTGGAGTAGGGGGAGCTATGAAAGATGAAAGTGCTTCTAATACAAGTAGTTTTGTGGGGGAAGTTGAAGCAGAAGTTAAACTAAATAAGCAAGGCTCATTAAAGATGAAAGTATTTAATAAAGCTAACGATGATTTAGTTACAGATAAAGGTCCATATACCCAAGGGATAGGCTTTTTCTGGCGAAGAGAATTTAATTTTTTAAATTTATGGCGAAAAAATAAAAAGCTAGAAAAGGATTCAACAAAAATTCAACAAAAATAGAAATGTTATTTGTGATAAAATACTTGAATATTGAGTGTTGACATATTGTGCATCCCTGAATAGCGTTGTCCGATTAATAAATAATTTATAAACATTCC
>JAOZLS010000116.1 GCA_029934705.1 Bacteroidales bacterium
CATTATTATTTATTCGTGCATTCGTGGCATTATTATTTATTCGTGCATTCGTGGCGTTATTTTTTATTAGTGCATTATTTTTTATCAATATTTAGTTTCTCAATGGAATACCAATTAGATTTATCAACTATTTCTTTCCTTTTTTCTGTTCCTAAATTCATAAAATCATTAATATTATCTTTTTTAGGAAAATAGCTGTGGCAATATCTTGGCATAACGTGTTCAGGAACAATACCAATGTAGTCTTTACCTGTTATCATTGCCAATAAATATGCTGCATCTTGCAAATAAAAAGGTATTTGTGCTTTGTGTAATGCAATAGCCATTTTTATAGTTTCTGTTGCACGTGAACGACTGCTGCCAGCTAATCGTAAATACCAACCCAATTCTGTTTGTTGTACAAAAAACGAAATGTGAGTTGAATTACCACCTCTACATATTTCCCAAGGATGACCTCCACAATGTGCATCATTTTCATACCAATTGGAAAAAGCCTTTGTTGAGTTTTCATCAATATTACGTAAACCACAATCTCTTCCGTCAGCCATTTTGAGATATTTTTCTTTGGGAGTTAACGTTTTTATGTTGTCGGTAAAATATCCGTTAGCATCATAAGAAATTTCGCAATATCGAAAAAAATCACCCGACGTTATGGAGTTTATATTTAGCTTGTCGTCTTTTACAGATGTGCTTTTACTAAGAGTTTCAATAATTTTTAGTACCTCTATATCATTTTGAAATATTTCAAAATCTTTTTTCCATTCAGGGAAAATTGTCCAAAAATCACTACGTAGTATTTTACCAACTCGTTTTTGATAAGGTAGATTTTTAGAAATATTTGTATTATATGCTTTAGTGTTTTTTTTTAGTTCCGAGATTGTTTGCTCAATTCTTGTACCCAACCATTTTAAAAAATCCTCACTAATTGAATATGAAGCGATGTTTTGGCTAGTTTCTCCAATTTGAAAACATAATTTTGAATCGAAGTAGAAGTATAATGTATCTTGGTATTTGCTAACTGTAAATTTATACCATTTTTGGCTGTCAGGATAATAATCTAACCACATTTCATTAAAATCCTGTTCGTTTTCTACTATTTCTTCATCTAGGAACTCTTGAAAGTCTCCAAAATCCGAGATTTCACCTCTATTGCCACAAATCCAAATACTTCTAAGTTCATCATCGCCTTGTTTTTTTATTATCTGAATTTTATTCCAAATATTGTTGAGAGCTAGTATAGAGTTTTCGTCCATTATTAGTGGATGATTTTCTCTATTAGCCAAGAAATTATCTATTTGCGGTGCTTTCATTAGAATTGTTTTTTTTGCTTGAAAAATTATATTATTTCTTGTATTCTACCGTAACCAACTGCTGTTCATGCTTCAATTACATGATTTGCAAAGTATCTTTTATATTCTGAAAATAGTTATATCATTTTCATTGCCTTTTTTTCAATCTTATAGTTGCTTATTATTTGTTCGATGTATCTATTTGTTCTGAAAAACTTAAAAATACCTACCTTGCCATAATTTTATTTTTTATGATAATTTTAATTAATTGATTAATACAAAAAACCAAACAACCACAACGGGAGTTTATTTTTGTAAGCATATTCGATATTATCGCTTACAATAAATGCGTTTTTGATTCCTGCAATTTGTTTTTGAGTTTTATTTTTTCCGCCAACCTCAAATAAATATGTATCGTTTACCATAAAATCTCCTGTTTTTGGATATGTTACAGTGTGTTTTACCGAAAGCTGATTTAGAAAAAATGTTTCACGTAAATTTCCCGTATCAGGATTTAAATTACTTAGTGCAAAAGCTAAGTTTGTATTGTTTAAATATAATTTGTCGGGCTTGTTTAAGTAATTTATTCCAAAACTGTCTTTTCCTAACCATTTAATTATTTGTGCTTTTTCAAGATAATACATATATTTTAGTAGTGTATCACGAGTTGTTCCTATTTGCATTGCAAGCTTTTCAATATTTGGTTTGTAAGGTACTATGCGAGAAATAATTGAGAGCATTTTTTTTATTTTAAGTACCGAATTGAAATCAATATTATGAATTGCGGGTAAATCAACTTCAAGAGCTAAATTAACGGTATTTATTAACTGTTTTAAATAGTTAGCTCCAGTTTCTTTAAAAAAAGGATAATAGCCATTTTTAATATACATCTCAAATAAATTAATTGGTTTCATTTGCTTATTTGCCTGTAAGCAAAATTCCGTGTTTTTATTTAAAATATCATCTAGTGATAAAACGGGAAGTTTAATTTTGTGTTCAAATTGTAAATATTCACGAAACGACAAACCTGGTAAATAGTGCATAATTGCTCTTCTGCTAAGGTCGTGTGAACCTTTATAAATTTCTAAAGCTGACGAACTTGTAAAAACAACTTTTAGTTCGGGTAAGGAATCGTAAATGTTTTTTAATTCTTGCGACCAATTTTTATAACGGTGAACTTCATCTAAAAGCAATATTTGCCCGCCTTGTTTACTAAAATCTTCCGCAAAATAAATAAGTTTATGTTCCGAAAAATAAATATCATCCAAACTTACATAAAGTGTTTTTACTTCTTTATGGATTTGTTTAAGATATTGCAGTAAAATTACGGTTTTACCACTTCCTCTTGCTCCTGAAATTCCAATAAGCCGGCTATTCCAGTCTATTTCACTAAACAGAAAGCGTTTAAAGTTTTCTGAAACTTGTAATATGAGATTATTTGATATTTTTTGTAAGCGTTCCATACGTTTTTTTTACAAAGATACACAAAATCACTTTTGCATAAGTGATTTTTTATTGTTTTTTCGCTTTTACAAAAGTGATTTTATTGTTTTGACTATAAAAATTAAAATTTACCTATACTTTTAAATTCAGTTTTAAGCATTTCGATTATTTTGTTATTGTGGGCCTCATAGTCAAAACTTTGATTAAAAAGTTTTAAGTCATTTAATAATTTTTGAATATCGTGTAAAAGAACATGTTCATTTGCATTATACAATTCTTCAAACAGTATCTTGTCTACACCTGTATATCCATGTGCAAAAGGACCGTGATTTCGTATATTCTGAAGAGCATCAAATTTGTTTTTCGTTAATGTGTAGGATGTTGCAAATTTATTGCCCTCATTAGAAAAATGGGTAATAACCCAATCTAAAACAGGTCTGCTTGGTTTGTTTGGGTCAAGTTTTCTTTTGTTGTTCTCATCAAATTTCTTAGTGTCAGTTATAAGCTCTTTAATTTTATTTCCCAAATCTTTAGAATATCCATCAATTATTTTAATATTTAATAATTGCTCAACTAAAATTTGTCTCAAATTATCCAGCATAGAAAAGATAAATGCTATGGCTATTATATAGTTTTGGTTAACCAGTGCAATTTTTATCTGATTGTAAAATTCTGTAAAATAAGCTATTGCATCTTTATTTATCCAATCATATAATTCTTTATATAAACTTTCAAAATAATCATCATTTTCAATAATTTTACCAATTTTCTCTAACCCACTTTGATTTACAATAAAATTTTTTTTAGCAGAAAGAACCTCGATAAAATAGATAATATCAGACCTATGTGAAAATGGAGATTTTCTAATTACATTTAAGGCTGAAGAATAATTAAATTGGAAAATATCTCCTTTTATAATTTCTAAATAATTTTGTAAGTTTAATTTCCCAAAAGCACTTGATTCGTATGCGATACTTTCATTTCTTTCTCTTGATATGTAGTAATACCTAACACGAGGCATGTTTTGAATATTTTGTGCTAAAGCATAATAGCTTTGAGGTGTTCCTGCTGTTAATTGAACTACATTATGCAAATTTAACTTAATAGACGAATATTCTTTTTTTACAAAACCTTCAAAATAATTTAACATAGCTGTAAAATCAGAAGGATTGTTATTTATCTCAATAATTTGGATATTTTTTATTTTCAATTTTATTATACAATATTTCTTTAATATTTGAGCTAAAAATATAGTATCCTGCCTTTGATTACTTATTTCTGTTTGATTTGTCGCAAACAAAAATAATTTTTCAGGCATTCTATTTTGCTCTTGTAATTTGTCTATAAGTGTTGTGAAAATGGGGAATTCTATCGTTTCAATTTTTTTTTCTTTTATTTCAGGCTTTCCGTCTTTTAAATAATTTATTTTATATTCTTTCTCTTTTTTGAAAAAAAAACCGTTTATTCTGAAGTCATAATCAGAACTATCATCTAGGAATGAATATACTTGTTCTGTTAGTTCTTTAAAATTAAAAAATCGCTGGTTTTTATCTATTGATATATCACTGTTTCCTAATGTATAATATAATGCTTTCATATTTTTTGTTTATTTTAAAAAGTTAGTTTTACAAATCCGAAAATATCGCCTTTATCACCAATTTTTCTAGTTTTTGGGAAAGGGACACTTTCATTGTATTTAGACTGTTTTCTAACAGTACTTAAAAAATTTTCGTAATCATAATTAGTCATAATGTCTTCATCTGTTGCCCAATCTCCAGTTATAAAATTCCAGCCAGAACCAAAGCCTATACGTAAAATAGCTTCATTTTTAGTACAGCTGTTTATGTTTGTGATTAAGTCCGATAATGTGTTTTTATAATCATCAAATGCTTCTTCTACAGTTGATACTTCTTCTGCAAATTTTAATTCTTGAATTAATAACCTTTTAGTATGCTTGTTTATTATTGTAAATAAATTATGCTCTTGTAAAAAGTCTGTATTAGCTTTTGACTTATTTAGATTTAGTAATTTATTATTAATCTTTAATTGAAAATATGCTTCTGCTCCGTCGGGTATGGCTTCTATTAATTGACTTTTTCCTTTTTTAAAACTCCATTCTTTGTAGGACATGTTAAAAATTTCTGCTTTTAATGCAATAGTGTTATAATCAAAATAAGCATCGCAAATTTGTAGAAAGCGAAATATGTCATCATTTGGATTACTTCCAAATAGTTTCTTTTCTAATTCTTGTCCAGAGAAACCTTTTCGACCTTTAAGATTTCTTTTTGCGAGATCAATATTTTTATTTGCTTCTTCTGCCAAAATAGCTGTGCGAATTGCTCCTTTTATGGATGAACCAGGTATATATGATATTTGTCTGCCATCGAACATTTGTTCTTTCAATGTTTTATTTCGACTAATATCATCTGCAAAAACAATGATTTTACGCTTGCTTATGTCTTCAGCTTTAAGCTTATTACTTCTTTGCATAAGATATTCTTTAAAATTATCGTTCTTTTTGATAATATCTGTCCATTTATCAATATTTTCAGTACCTATAATATTTAAAACTTTTTCTTCATCAATTACGACCAAAATAGTTTTGTTTTCTTCCCCAAATTGTAAGATTTCAGTGTTTGCCGATAAGTCTCTGCCGCTTCCTATATGGACAGGTGTAAGTGTTTCTATTTTAATTTTTTTCATAATTGTTTTTCAAAATTTGCTTTTTGTAATTCTAATTCTTTTCGTAATTCGTCTTCGGAAGGCAGATATAACATATACTTTGAAGCAAACATGTTTTTATTTTCATTCATTACTGAATATTTTACAATGGTTTCATCCTTTTTTGAGCAAAGAATTAAGCCAATAGTTGGATTGTCATCAGAAGCTTTGTATTTATCTTCATACAGCCGAACATACATATCCATTTGTCCGACATCTTGATGAGTCAATTCTCCAGTTTTTAAATCTATCAGCACAAAACACTTCAATAAATAATTGTAAAAAACCAAATCAATATAAAAATGCTTACTTTCTGTTGAGATTCGTTTTTGTCGTGCCACAAAAGCAAAACCTTTGCCTAATTCAAGCAAAAACTCATTCATCTTATCAATTAGTGCTTGCTCCAATTCAGATTCAAGGTATCTTTTATTTTCTTTAAGTTCCAAAAATTCTAAAACCAGCGGGTCTTTTAAAACATCTTCTGGTTTTAGAGTTCCTGTTTTTTTTTTCATCTCGTCAATTACCGGTTGTTTTTCTTGAGACGAAAGCAATCTCTCGTAATAAAAACTATTAATTTGGCGGTCTAATGCACGAGTTCCCCAGCCATTTTCAGCAACTTCTTTTATATAAAACTCTCTTGCTTTGGGATTCTCAACTTTCAGTAATGAGCGATAATGTGTCCATGAAAGTTCAGTATTGATAATTTTATAGATATAATGAGACTTGTCACGCAGTGCATGATGAATAATAGAATGCTTATTTTCATGTAATTTTAATTCGGAACGCAGTGCGTTCCGTTTTTTATTTGTCTCTGTTTCAATAATATTCAATTCGGAACGCAGTGCGTTCCAAATTGGAAAAATCAAATAAAATTTTCTGTAATATCGCAAATTTCTTTCATCATAACTACTTCCAAATTCTTTTGTCAGTTTTTCTGAAAGCTCTTTAATAATATATTTCCCGTATTCGGCTTTGACTTTTCCGTCTTGCTCTTCCTCTACAATCATTCGCCCGATTTCCCAATTTTGGATTACAATAACATAATTCACTGTTTTGCGAACTAAGGATTTTGCTTCCAAAATAACGGAGCGAATATTACCATGAAGTTTGTTTATTTTATCAGGTTTATCCATTACTAATTATTGTTTTTATTTTTTTCAAAAGGAATAGAAAAAGCATAGCCATCTCGCCAAACAGGATGTCCAACTTTTTTATCAGGTTTTAAATTTTCTATTTTACCAATTAATTGCATTGCATTAGGAAAAATAGATGCTTCTTGAAACATATAAACTGACTTTTTACGAAAAGTAAGATGCTCAATATTTTCCGGACTTGCAATATATCCGCCTCTTTTTATGAGCTGATACGAACTTTCATGCAAAATCTCTTTTTGTAATTCATCTTTTTTCGGGCAATAAAGTGATAATAACATTTTACTGTTTGCATCTTCATGTACTTTTAAATCAAAAGTTTTTGGGAATATAGCTTCAAAAATTCCGTTTCCTATGTGTTTATCAGTTCCAACACCTTCATCTCCGAGTAATTTTATTGCTGCATTTATTTTTTCTTTATCAGAATTTCCCAAGTATTCAATAAAAAAATACAAACCGCTATTTTCGGTAAAATAAATTCGGTCGATATAATAAGGTGTTCCGTCTTTTTCAATTTCTACATTACCTTCTTTATTTCTAAATGGTTTTGCAGTTGCTAGGCGTTGTTGAACTTCCGACTTATAGACTTGTTTCTTGTTATCATCTGTTATTTCATCAGAAAAAAGGAATTTCCCTTTTTTAGAAAATTGTTGGTCTTTAACTTCTATGTTTTCTTTTCCAGAAATTACGTCTTCAAAAACAGATTTAGAAATAAATTCAAGTTTTTTTAGCTTTTTGCTGACTTTGCTAATATCTTTGTCATTATCAAGTCCTTCAAATTTAAAATCCAACTTCGCCATTGGTTTTGGAAAAAAATAATCTTTGCCTTTGTAAGGAAAAGCAGACGATACCCTGAAACTCTCAAAAAAAGCCTCATCAATTTCTTTTCCAAAAAGCATTTTTGCAGTAACAAAAATTGCTGATTTTATAGTATCCGAATGTAAAATTTCTTCCGACTTATCATAAGCATCAGTTTGACCTCTGCTTAAATGCAAAGGCGTTGTGAAATTCATTTTGATTATGTTGTGAGTTTTTGTTTTCATATTATTTGAAATTTTCAAAATATCCGTCTAATTTTTGTCCTTCCTTTGCATCACTTTTATAAAATTCCATATCCTTTATTTCAGCAACAACATCTTTAAATTCAATTTGTCCGTAACCTCTAGAACCACTTCCGCCAATATAATCATCTTGTAATAATTTCATTGCTCGTTGTAAATTTGTGAGTTGACTTGCTTCATCGTCATCATCAAAAATATTCAAAACTATATTTAACTCAAACTCAGCACCGGCGGGAACTCTTTCAATTTGTCGTGGCACTGCTTTTGCAGTAATTCGGTCGATTACTACTTCTGTTTTACTTTCGGTGTATGGTAAGTCAGTATTTTTGAATTTCTTTTCAAGCTCTTCCTCTGTTCCAAGAAGTTTTCCGTCTCTGAAAATTACTTTTGAGGGGAGTTGTTTGAATTGATTTCCTTTTTTATCTAAGTCTTTTCTTGCAGGTGCATTTCCAAATAACTGAACAGAAGCATCATCCGGGTTTTGAGAAGTAGGATTTGGAACAGCACCTCTATTTGAACTTATAGTTCCATCTGCAATATCAAGCATTGCACGTAATTTCCCTTTTAAAGAACTTCCAGGAATGTAAGGTTTGTTATCTAATGGATTTCTAACCACCATGCTATCCGGTCCTCCAATTCCCATTGCTGAGTTTGTTCCGCCGATATGTAAACCGGTTAATGTGATTATTTTACCAGTAATTACTATTTTTTTATTTAATTTATGTGTCATTTTGTATGTTTTTTTTTATATTTTTAATTACTTATTCTTTTCCCCCAAAAGCTTTATGATAAGCTAATATACTTTCGAGAAAATCTACGAAATTCATAAATCTACCAACAGCACCTGTTTCATCCGCCTTGACTCCAATTGAGGCTAATGTGATAATTTCACTTAATGTAGCTAATTTTGCATATTTATTTTTTCCCGTAATACGTCCAGTAGCATAAGCAAGTTTAGGTTGAAGTAATAAGAAACTTGATTTTATATTTTTCCATTCATTATCATTTCCTGAAACTTTCATTTGAATTCTTTTAACCTCCCCAAATACATTTCTTATTTGTGAATTTGTTAAAGCATTTCTACCAGGACGATCTTCCAACCGTCCATTACGCTCCTGATAATCACATAACAAAAAGCCTAATTTTTGAGAATAATCAATTCCTTCTTGATTAATGCTTTCAGTAATCCATGTATTCTGAAAATCTTGCTTTGCTCTAAACCCTTTTACCAAGTTTGCCATTCTTCTAATTTCTTGACTTGTCATATTATTTGTGTTAATTAATTTTTAATCTTATTAGTCCTTAATTCTAATTCCGCCCAACGGCTTGCAATATTTAAAAGCTCAATAAATCTGTATTGAAATTTATGCGGTTTGCCTTTATATGTGTCAGTAAAAACATCAATTTTAATCTCGTTGAGTAATTTTTCAACATCGTAATCCTTTTGTTCTTTTGCAAAACGAGCTATTTGGTATGCCATTTGCCATTGCCAACTTTCATTTTGTTTTTTTTCTGTTTGGATTTTCCATTGTGCATGAAAGCCTGAAATATTACCAATAAATGATTTTGGTAATTTCCCTTTTTCAAGTAGTAGTAAAATCTTAGCTTTCAAATCAGAAACTACATCAAATTCATATCCTTCTTTCCACGAAAGTGAATAATTCCATAAACTAAAAGCATTTTTTTCGAGATTTCCATTTTTATATTCTTTGGCATTTTTTTCTTCGCTTCCTGCTAAGTCTGCGGCTTTCATTATTGGAAATTTTGGTGTTACAATGGCAATACCTCCACTTAAACTAATGTTTGGATTGTAACAAGTCCATTCTGCAAAATCGTCTTTAATTTCCTTTGCCATATTTATCAGGAAATCCCATTTTCCGAGAATAAATAAATCGTCGCCACCAGAATATAAAATGTAAGTTAAATCTTTATATTTAGTTTGTTGCTGAATTTTATTCAAATAGCCAGTAAAGAAATAATTCAAATTCCTACTTAATGTTGAGTAACGTGAAAATGTGCGTTTGCGTTCCGACATTCCGTTTATGAAAATTTGTCCTAGATTATCAACGTCCATACGTAAAATACCAAGGCGTTTAAATCCTGCATCTTCATCACCGACTAATTCATCAAATGTTTTAGGACTTCCGTCTTCATCTTCAGGAAAATCATTTCCTCCGTAAAAGGAAAAGCCTAATGCGTATTTCTTATCATTATAGTTTTTCCCATCTCTAAAAAAATCAGTTTCATTAATTTTTCTTATAATCAAATTTTCAGGTATTTCTTTTGCTTTTTCTTCCGAGACAAAATAATGATAAAATCCTAATTCTAAGGTATTAAAACCTTTTGATCCTATTAATGTGTCAATATTATTATCACTTATAATCCAGTATTCTGCATTTTTAAGTTTTTTTCCGAGTTCAATTTGCTCCCAAGTTTGTTTTGAGACCAAACTTCCATCTTTTATTTTCTTTACTTTTTCATTTTTGCTAAATTCATCTCCAGTAATGCTGTCTCTGTTGTATTTGTTTTCGCCTCCTTGTTCAGTTGGTTCAAAGAAGTTTTTATAATTATCAACTAATTTGTCTGCATAACGTTGTCGCTTTTTTGTATTTAGTTTTTGCATTAATTTCGACCATTTTTCGCCAAGTCCCTCTTTCTTAATATTTGTATTATGTTTTTCAGGTAATAGAGTTTTTTCCGACATCGGAATAGAACTTATTGCAACAAACAGTGTAGTCTTATGTGCCTCAAAAAGTTTCTTTGAAATATGTTCTTCAATTTTTATTAATTTCTCTTTAAAATCTTTAGTATTTGGTGCAATAATGAAAAATCCGCCTCCCGATGAATAAACAATATTTGCCGAATAAAGATTTAATTCTTTCAGCATATATTGTATTATGCTGTCGGTCATTAATTGCAAATAAAATGAGCGTCCTTTTAGATTTTTAGCTGCATTTTTTGAAACAATATCATAAATAAATTTTTTAC
>JAOZLS010000444.1 GCA_029934705.1 Bacteroidales bacterium
TTTATTTTTGGCGAAATATTATATTGTTCAAACTTCATATTTATATTTTTTCAATTATTCTATTTTTTTTACAAACGCTAATTATGATAATTATAAATTAACCAAAAGCACATTCAACTATTCAATTAATAGACAAATTTTATGACTACAAAGATACATTCAAATTTTCATTCTAAATAATATATTAACATTTCAAAAAAAAATATTAATTTTGAAGTGTAAAATAATAAATATATGAAAAACTTAAATTTCATTGCACTAGATTTTGAAACAGCCAACGAAAAGCGTGATAGCGTTTGCTCAATGGGTGTTGTGTTTGTAAAACAAGGAATTATTTACGATAAAAAATATAGATTAATTAAGCCTCCTGAAATGAGATTTAATTGGCGAAACATTGAAGTTCATGGAATACAGCCCGAAGAAGTGGAAAATGAGCTTGAATTTTATAGATATTGGACTGCAATAAACAAAATGCTTACACAAAATGGACCAGTAATAGCACACAATGCACCGTTTGACATAAGTGTTTTACGGGCAGTTTTAAAAACCTATCAAATAGATGCACCTGAATTTTCGTATAATTGTTCGTTAAAACTTGCACGTAAAGCATGGAAAGGGCTAGATACATACTCACTTGGACCTTTAGCTAAGCGTTTGGGTTTCGAGCTAAATCACCACCATGCTTTGGATGATGCCGAAATGTGTGCAAATGTTATAATTGCAGCATGCAAAAGCCATAATGCAAATTCAGTTGAAAATTTAAGCGAAATATTAGAAGTAAAAATGGGTTCGTTTTAAAAAATTCATCTATTTTGTATTTAGACATAAAATAATTTTATAATTTTAGCGTATGAATTTAAATAAAATATGGCATTTCACTTTTGTCGATAATAATTATATAAACATTAATATTCTTGATATTATATTATTCTTTTTTATAATAATTTTTACAATAATAATTTCAAGATTTTTAAGAAAACGAACTTTATTTCTTCTTAATAAGGATGTAAAAACTTCTAGTTTCAGGCTACTTATTAATAAAAGTTTACAACTATTTTTATGGACAACTGCATTTATACTAATCCTCTCTTTATCAATAGTTAATTTTTGGTATTTAATACTTTTAGATTATTTAATATTTGAAATATCATCATTAGATTTAATTCTAACATTAGTAACATTAGTTGTAGCTATTTTATTTCAGAATTATATTAAAATACTGTGGCAAAATAAAGAGGATGGCTTTTTAAAATATATAGAGTCTCTTTTTATTTGGATTTTAGCAACTACAATAACTCTTAGATTAGTTCTTTCAGATTATTCCGTCTTTTATTCATATTCAATTTTTACTATTACCGATGTAGAAATTTCATTTTCCGACATTTTATATTTAATCGCTGTAATTGCTTTAGTAGGCTTACTAATTTCAGGTATTACGAAATTCTTTACTAAACAAACTCAAAAAGGAAATATTGATTTAGGAACAAGTGCTGCTTTACTTAAAGTATCAAAATATTTTATTTGGATAATTGCAATAATCTCTGTTTTGCAAGGTGTAGGCTTTCAACTTTCTATATTACTTGCTGGTTCTGCGGCATTATTGGTTGGTTTAGGAATGGGAATTCAACAAATATTTGGCGATGTAGCATCAGGTTTTATTTTATTAATTGAACGTGTTTTAAAAGTTAGCGATATTGTTGAAGTTGATAATATTGTAGGTCGAGTTGTAAAGTCGGGAATACGAACTACAACAATTGTTACACGTGATAATATCCGAATTATAGTACCAAATTCAAGATTTACTTCTGAAAACTTAATTAATTGGAGCCATACAGAATCTCACACTCGCTTTAAAATTGATGTTGGGGTTGCTTATGGCTCAAACGTAGAACTTGTAATGGAATTATTAATGAATTGTGCGTCTAACCATAGAAACATTATGAAAGAACCTAAGTTTTTTGTGAGGTTCAATAATTTTGGTGATTCATCATTAGATTTTCAACTCTATTTTTGGACTAATAAATCCTTTGAGGTTGAAAACATTAAAAGTGATTTACGAATACAAATTGATAAAATCTTTAGAGAGAATAATATAACTATTCCTTTTCCACAGACAGACGTTCATATATCAAAAGATTTATAAATTAACTTAAAAAACTAAAAAGATGAAAAAAAACACATTATTAACCTTTGTATTAATAACATTCATGGGATTTTCGGCATTTTCGCAAACTGATAAAGCTGCTTATAAAATTTATACAGCCATTGGACAACAAGTATCATATCAAAATATGCTAGATGAAATTCAAAATTCTGAAATACTATTTTTTGGTGAATTACATAATAATGCTGTTTCGCATTGGTTAGAGCTTGAAATAACAAAAGATTTATTTCAGAAGAACAATAAAATAATTTTAGGTGCAGAAATGTTTGAAGCTGATAATCAGTTAATAATGAACGAATATTTAGCCGGATTATATACTTCTAAAAAATTTGAAGCAGAAATTAAACTTTGGGATAATTACAAAACAGATTACAAGCCTTTAGTTCAATTTGCTAAACAAAACAAGTTGAATTTTATTGCAACAAACATACCTCGTCGCTATGCAAATGTCGTTTTTAAAAATGGTTTTGAAGGTTTGAACGGTTTATCCGAGGAAGCAAAAAAGTATTTTGCACCACTACCTATAAATTATGATAACACAGTAAAATGTTATGCCGATATGGTTGAAATGGGTAAACGAATGGGACATGGCAAAGCTTATTTTCCTGAGGCACAAGCAATAAAAGATGCTACAATGGCATATTTTATAACTGAGAATTATAAAAAAGATTATTTATTTATACATTATACTGGCTCGTACCACTCTGATAATAAAGAAGGTATAGTTTGGCACTTAATGCAAGGCGGAACTAAATATAAAATTGCAACAATTACAACTGTTGAACAAAAAGACATTAATACTTTAAGTAAAGAAAATTTAAAAACAGCTGATTTCATTATTGTTATTCCTGAAAGTTTTACAAAAACGTATTAAGGAACACTCTTTAATACTTAACTGATTTCAAATATTGAAAATAAAATACAGATTTCAAAAAAATCTAAAAATTTCAATTTTGAAGAATTTAACGAAAACTATGCAGGTTTAAACTAATTTTAAGTTTTCTAAAATGTGTGACGCTGTCACACAAATTCAAAAATCATGGACAAACTCGTTAAAAATAAAGATTATAATCAGCTAATTGATAATATTGGTAAAATAT
>JAOZLS010000117.1 GCA_029934705.1 Bacteroidales bacterium
GCTAGGCTAATGATTTTCGCACCGTTGGTGCTTAGCTCTTAGCTTGACGGCTATGCCCTTTAGGGGTAAATTAACTTTTCGGTATAACTAAATTAATAAATTGTAATTTTAAAAAGAATAATTACCAGTTATTGGAACAAAGTCATTCGATGACTATTTTTGCAAAACAAAAAAGTCCCTACTTAAATATAACTTTATTTTTGCAGGTTGAAATAATTTCCTGCATGTTCATCATTTGTTTTCTATATTTACCAGAGTTATAAAGCTCTGCTTGGTCGTTATAGTGTTTACTTAAAAACATACCCGACTGTCCTGTTGGTATAACACTTACAGAGTTTTCAATATCGGCAAAATCAATAATAATTCGCATTGACGGCCCATAACTTACTTTATATATTCCATTATCACTTAAATGAAAATTTAAATTATTTATAGTTTCAGTTCCGCCCCAAGTAGAGAAAGGTCCAACATTAAAAAACTTATTTAAAGGTTTCATTTTTCCCACAGGATTTTGATGTTCTACTGTATGAACATTTCCCCATTTCCAATCTGTTATATCATCACCTTGTTCTTCAATTAAGGCATCAACAGCTTTTACAAAGGCAATAGTAAAAATTTCGCTACGTGTTTCAAGCTTATTTTTAGTCAATACATTATCCCACCAAACCGATTTTTCATTATTTAAAAGAACAGGTAATGTTTTTTGCATAAAATGCCCCGATATTATTAACTCAAATTCTTTTTCATCAAGTTCGTCTGCCATACATTCTTCCAAAACTTTGCGCATTAATCTATAATAAATCACAGGCTCTGTCATTGTAGTTAAATGGTTTCCATTCCATTTTTTTAATACCGAAAATGCTTTTTTATAAGTTTTACTTTTATTAACAACAGATTGGTCAATTTCAGATAAAATAGTGTTACTCAAAGAAACTGCTGTATTTGAAATCACATCAGTATTCATTATATTCGTTTTTTCTATATTCCAAAGGCTATCTTTACTTAAAATATTAACAATTCGTTTAGCTCTAGACTCTGGAGCGTAATAACCTGGGTAAAAAAGACCATTTACAGCCGCTGGCTGATTATTAGATGAAAAAATAAAGCCTTGTGGCGAATTTTCTGAAAAAGGGTTATCGGCAAAATCATAAAACCCCTGAGGTATATTTTTCTTATCTGAAGCATCAATAAACATTTTTGTTTGCACAGGTTGTTTATATTTTATAATACTTGCAGCTCCCCACCAAGCATAATTTCCATGTACATCGCCATACATTATATTTAGCCCTGGTGCTGCAATTAAAGACGCGGCCTTTCTTGCATCCTCAATATTATGCGAGTTATTTAAACCATAAAATGCTTGTAATAACTTATTTGGTTTTTTATTATATGTCCAAAATAATGAAATAGGTTTATCACCAGCATCAAGAACATCATTAATTATTGGTCCGTTAAAAGTTTTTCTTATTTGAAAGTTTACATCTGCTGAACCTTTAACTTTTATGGTTTCCAATATTATTTTCATTTTTCGCCATTTCCCATTTTTCTTATACATATTTGCATTTTCAGGATTAACTTCTTCAATAAAAAAGTCTGTATCATCATTCTCTAACATGGTTATTCCCCAAGCAGCATCTCTATTATGTCCAATAAGTGCAAACGGTATTCCTCCTAAGAAATTACCATAAAGGCTGAAACCTGGGCATTCTAAATGAGCCTCGTACCACACAGCAGGCTGAGCAAATTTCATGTGTGCATCGTTAGCAAATAGCACTTTGCCACTTTCAGTTTTTTTTCCAGAAATTACCCACGAGTTGCTTCCATAAAAATATGGTGCAGGTAAACTCTTCATTATTTCATTAGTGTTATATGAAATATTACTAAGTTGCGAATAATTAACTAAAGGATTCTTATAAACAGGGATTGTTTGTGTTCCCGGCACATGATTTAATGCTAAATCTTCAATATATTTTTGTCCATATTTTAGGTTAATCTGCGTTAATAAAGGATCAAGCTTTAAACCTGCTGCAAAACTAAATGCCATATAACCCGATGCTAAAAACATATCTTTTGCAGTAAATTCTTCTTTAGGAATACCTATAAGTCTAAACTCTATTGGCCTATTATTATTATTTATATAATAATTTATACCTTTTAAGTAAGACTGTATAATTTTGTACTCTTGGGTGGTAGTGTCCGACATAAAAACCTTATAATCTTTTTCTGCTTTTTCTTTTATACCAATTGTTCTGAAAAATTTATCGGTTTTAACAAAATCGGGACCTAATATTTCCGATAAACGCCCTGCTCCTACTCTCCGCATCATTTCCATTTGAAAAAGACGTTCTTGTGCATGAACATATCCAAAAGTATAGTATAAATCTTCTATATTTTGTGCATATATATGCGGAATTCCGTAATCATCAAAATAGACTTCGGTATAATTACTTAATCCATCTAGATCTATTTCGCCAGAATATGTTGGTTTCAAACTTTGCAAATAAAAGAAGCCTAATATAAATACTAAAAGTATTAAAGTTAAAAGCCCTAAAAGTATTTTTTTTACTATTTTCATAATCAGAGTATATTTAATTTATTATGCTAAAAACAAAAAGGTTAAATATTAACATTCTAGTCCTTTTTAAAAAACCAAATTCAAGTTGTACCTAATTAAATTCTACACCAAGCTATAATCTATGCTCAATACGCTTTTACAAGTCATCTTCTAAAGTCTAACTATCAGCAACTTATTTATCTCACATCTTCAACAAGCTCATATTTCTTGAATTTGAATACAATTTATAAACTTTATACTTATATACAACATTTCTTTTATGAGTTAAATAAGCAAACACAATTTATAAAAAGAACATTAATATAAAGTTTCTAAAAAAACTCAGATTTTATATGTAAAAATAAATATATGTGCAATATGATATTTATCAGTAAAACTAGAGATTGTTTGTGATAATTTTGTAACATGTTTTAATATTAATTATCAAAAATAAATATCGTGGAGACGCAAAACAATAAATACGACATTAGTTTTTTTAAGCCTACAACAGAGCTTGCAAAAATAAACAGAAAGCTTACATTGATACTCCTTTTAATTTGGGGCTTTGCTATTTTTGGATTTCATATTATATTAAGAGTAATTGAAAAGCCAACACCCGAGCCTGCATACATTTCTTATTCCGAAGTATGGGATAATGTTAAAACAGGGAAAGCTACAGTTGAAGAAAACCAGATTTTTGTTAAATCAACTCTTTCTGTTTTAGGGAAATTAGCAATGAAACCAAACGACCGTTTAGTACTCGACAAAATGGTAAGTTCAGTAATGTTTAGTTTAATTCCAAGTCAAAACAAAGAAAAATTCTATAATCAAGTATTAGAATTTAACAAAATTAAGACTGAAATAACAAGCCTTTCAGATGAAAAATATGTTAAACTAAAAACGCAAATTATTGAACAAACAGCATCAGTAATAGGTGTTGAAATATTTTCGCTCGAAGCTAAATTAATTCCTTTTGAGTTAATAACTGAAAACTTGAAAAGCGTAGATGTTAATAATACTCCAAACGTAGAAGCTGTAATGGCAAAATATTTAATTCATAATCAATCATTTTTAACAGATATGAAGTTTTTAGGATATCCGTTCCATTATTTCTATACATCTGTATTTTTATTGGTTCTTTTTATCGGATTATGCTGGGTTTATTGTGTCAGAATAGACAAAATTCATGAAAGATTAGGAATTGATGACACTGTTTAATTTAAAATTAAAATTTTCAATATAATAAATTATGAAAAAAATATTATTAACAAGTGCTTTTCTTTCACCTGCAATGTTATTTGCAAACTCTGCAGTTGAGTTAGAAGGCGGATTTAAACTTGGACCAGCAATTATATTAATTACAATATTGGTATTGTTTGTTCTTGTAGGAATTGTTTTTAGAGCAAAAGACACAACCGATTTTTATGCTGCAGGTCGTGGTATTTCTAGAGTGGGTTCTGGTATGGCAATTGCCTCAAACTGGATGAGTGCAGCGTCATTTCTTGGAATGGCAGCCTTAATGTATGGCTTTGGTTATCATGGTTTAGCTTATGTTATTGGCTGGACAGGCGGTTATGTATTACTTCTGATTTTAATGGCTGGGCAAATTCGTAAATACGGAAAATATACAGCTGCTGATTTTATTGGCGATAGATATTACTCTAAACACCTTAGACTCATAGGAGCAATAGTAGCAATTCTTATTTCAATTGCATATTGTGTAGGACAGTTTGGTGGAATTGGTTTATTATTCAAATGGGTATTAGGAATTGATTATACTTACGCTGTATTAATAGGAGGAGCTGTTGTTTTAACCTATACTCTTATATCTGGTATGCTGGGTGTTACCAAAAATATGCAAATTCAGTATATCATAATAATTATTTCATTTCTTATACCACTATTTATATTAACATATAAATTTGACTACTTTTGGTTATTACCTCAAATAGGTTATGGCTCGGTAGTTTCTGATATTGTTTCGGGTATTCCAGCAACGGAAATGGGCCTATTGGTAAACTCTTATGGTCATGAATTTGCAATTACTCCAAGCCCTGAATATGCAATGCCTTGGGATCCTGCTTCAGGACAAACATTTTTTCAGTTTATGGCAATCGCATTCTCATTAATGATTGGTACTGCAGGTTTACCACACGTAATTCAACGCTTTTATGTTGTACCTAAAGCAAGAGATGCTCGTTGGTCTGTTGTTTGGGGATTATTTTTTATATCTATTTTATATTGGAGTGCACCTGTTTATTCCGCTTTTGGCGAAATATTATCAACTAACCGCGAAGTTGGGAAATTAGCAAAAGATGCAATTGTTGTATATACTGCCCAGTTAGGTAATGTTCATCCTCTTATTGTTGGATTACTTGCTGCTGGTGGCGTATCGGCTGCTTTCTCAACTGTTTCAGGACTTTTAATTGCTGGAGCATCTGCATTTTCACACGATATATATGTTAAGGTTTTAAGACCAGATAGTACTCCAAAACAACAACTTGCAATGGCTCGTTTAGGTACTGTTTTAATGGCTGCAATTGTTTCTTTAATAGCACTTTTAAAACTAGCTCTTATTGGACAGCTAGTTGCTATCGCATTTTCGTTGGCAGGTTGTACAATTTTCCCTTTATTCTTATTAGGAATATGGTGGAGTGGCTCAAATAGAGCTGGAGCAAAAGCCGGACTTATTGCTGGAGCAACAGTTTCGTTAATCGCATTAATATATTTTGTTGCAGGAAAACAAGGAATTATTTTGCCAGCTCACGAATTTGTTTCATATTGGCTGGGAGCATGGTATTTTGCTTGGATAGGAGCTCCTTTAGCTATAGTTGTAAATATTGTAGTATCTAAAATGACAAAAGAAACTCCTATTGAAATTAAAAAATTCTTAGTTGAAAAAGTTCATAGTTAGAAATATGCAAAAAAAAACTATTTTAAGTATTAATAAAGGTACAATAACAGTTATTTCTATAATGACTGTTATTGTATTAATAGGTATTACAGTCGCTTATTTTTATTACGGAGGTATTAATAATGCCGAAGACCCTAGAGTAATTGATGCTAAAGATCAGTATCAAGCATATAACAATTTTGTTGTCGAGAATGATTCTGAATCAGCTTTTGCAACACTTGATACTATTGAATATATATATTTAAAACATTCCGACTATAAAAATTCGTATGAATTAGGTGTTGTGTATAATAACAAACTAGCCGTTTGGTTGACTTCTGCTTTACTAAAAGCCTCAAACGGTACAGATAATTTATCCGAACTAGACAGTGCCCAAAGATATGGCGAAAAAAGTATTGTCTTATACGAAAATTGGCTAACAGATTTTAAGAATCTTAAAGAAAATGAAGTTAGGATAATTGTTGAAAAATATTATAAAAATGTTCATTTTACTATCGAAAATTTAAGTCGCCAAGATGTAATTGAAAAAAGAATAAAAGATATAATAATTGCACAAGAAGAAACGCCTAAACGGCTTTCGGTAACATACACAAATATTGGTATTATTCAAAGACATAAAGCAGAATACGAAAATGCTATGGCTAGTTATAAAAAAGCAATAGAGCTATGGGATGGAAATAGAGATGCTAAAAATAATATTAATATATTATTGGGCAGACCAATAGACGAAATTACTGTAATTGAAAAAATATTTCCTGAAGAAAAATAATAGAATTGTGAAAATTTAATTTCACAATTCTATATATATCAATTGGCTGTTTACAATAAATACTCAATATTTTTATTTAAAGTTAACATTCACAGATACTCCCGAGCGAATAACAAAGTGTTGATTTCTAGAAAAGTTAGTGTTATTTGCATCTTTAGGTCTATAAACTGCGATATAATGCCCTGGTTGCAAATATACATTTGCTCTAGTAAGCATATTAATTTCTTTTACTAAAAAGGCTTTTTTATTTTCAACTTTATAAATTCCTCCATAACCTCCTGATGGCATTAATATATTTACCAAACCAGGACGTGCAATTTTTACCGATGTTGTTTTACTTTGTTTTATATCTATACCTTTAATATAAGTACGAGGCAAAGTAAATACTTCAATATCATATTTTCCTATTATATATTCCTGTGGCTCAAACACTTCTTGTAAATTAAGAGTTTTTGACTGACCAGCTTTTCTCACTACAAACATTACTCCTTTATGCTCTAAACCCGAGGGCTGTATAACATTTAATGTTCCTTGCGGAGTATTTGCTTTTATAACATTATGCTTACCTGCACTAAGTTTTATATTATCAACCGTTACTTCAGGTATTGTATGAACCGTCATTCTATAAACAATATTTTCATTTAAACTTAGTGTGTCAGGGTTTCCTTTATAATTTAAGGTATGAATAAAATTATTTACAATCTTATTATTTGCTGTATCATAAAGTGTGATGTTAACATTTGTTTCTTTAGGTTGTCCTGCAGAATTTAATAAATTAACTTGGCATGTTGTTCCATTTATTGCTTTTGTAACCACATCTTTCATTATAAAAGAAAAATCACCTTCCTTTGTAGCATTATAATACTCCCCCATACAGGCAAAAGCATCTTTAAAATCGACATTTAAGCCAATTCCAATAACAAAAGGTTTAACAGTAATTCCTTTTTCATATAAAGTTAGAGCAATTGCGCATGGGTCTCCATCGCAGGCCTCAAGCCCATCGGTAATAAGAATAATTAGATTTCGACAATTATTGCAAGGAGGAAAATCGTCGCCACACTCTTGTAGCGAGCGTGCAATTGGAGTTGTACCTTTGGGCTTTGTCATTCGCAACTTAGTTTTTATACGCTCAGCATTATATGCCGAAAAAGGCACCTCCAACCTAGTATCGCTACAATCTTGAGGAGGAACAGGACTTTGATGACCATACATTCTTAAAGCCATTTCAACATTATCAATTGTACTAAGGCTATCAACCATTTTTATAAGAAACTCCTTTGCAACATCAATCTTTTTCCTATTTTCCCAATTACCTGTCATACTATTTGATTCATCAAAAATAAAAAGTATTCGAGTTTTAACAGGAGTTCGCTTTACTTGAGAATATGCAGTATTTATCACAGCAGAAAATAGCATAAAAAAAACTATTCCTACCAATATTTTTTGACTTAAAGTATTCATAAAATTTAATAATTTTAGAATGAAATATTTTAAAGCTGAAAATTACATTAAATATTTTACTAACGCAAATATGGTAGTTGCAATAAAGTACATTACTATTCTATTGATGCAACATTAAAAAACAATCAATTACATCGGTTAATATATGAAATAGCAAACCAATTGCAATAATTCTATATTTTTTAACAAAAAACAAAATTGCGTAAAACCCTATTGCCCAAGAACTGTGCAAAGGATGAAAACCTACACTACAACGCATAGGGTCAAATAAAGGAGTTGCAAGAAGATGGTCTAAATCAATAAGCATTGTTGCCAACATCATTAAGTATGCTTTTTTCCACTTATCTTTAAAAAAAACATAAGCGATAGCTATCGGGAAAATAAAATGTAAACCATAATGAATAAATGGTCGTATAAATTCTACCATAGTAGATTTGTATTTTTTATTAGAAATAAATTAACCCGAAAAGTTAATTAATTTTTCGGGTTATATTTATATATTATAATATCTGCAAGTATGATTCATTATACCTACAGAATCTCACTTTCGGGAATTTCATAAACACAAAATAACCTGCTGAATACCAGATAAATTCATCAAATTTAAGAATTTCAATTTTATCTAAAAATCACCTAAAGTTTCTTTTAGCTGAGCTAAAGCAGCAACTACTTGCTCATCGTTAGGAGCGGTACCGTGCCATTGATGTTTATTTTCAATAAAATCAACACCTTTACCCATTATTGTTTTCATAATTACAATTACAGGGTTTCCTTTTCCTGTTAATTCCTTAGCTTCAGCAACAGTATCAAGAAATTTAGCTATATCATTTCCATCAGTTTCTAAAACTGTCCAACCAAACGATTCCCATTTAGCTCTTAAATTTGCCAATGGCATAACATCTTCTACCTTACCATCAATTTGCAAATTATTATAATCAATAAAAGCAATTAAGTTATCTACTTTTCGAGCATTTGCAAATAAAGCAGCTTCCCAAACCTGACCTTCATTAATTTCGCCATCGCCCATTAAAACATATACATTTTTTTTATCGCCATTAAGTTTTTTAGAAAGAGCTGCACCACAAGCAACAGATAAACCTTGACCTAAAGAACCAGAAGCAATTCTAACACCAGGAAGATTTTCCTTTGTTGTAGGATGCCCTTGAAGTCTTGTTCCTAGCAATCTTAATGTCTTTAATTCTTCAACAGGGAAATAACCCGAGCGAGCTAATACGCTATACCATACTGGAGCTACATGCCCATTTGACAAGAAGAATAAGTCTTCGTTATTTCCATCAATTGTAAAATTATCCGAAGAAAAATCCATAACATTAAAATACATTGCCGTAAAAAAATCGGCAGTTCCCATTGAGCCACCAGTATGTCCTGAGGCAGGAATATTTATCATTCTAATAACATCTCTACGAACTTGCGATGCAATATCTTGTAATTTATTTATATCTTTTTCCATTTCAATAAGTTTTTTATTGGTATATTAATTAAAAATATTTTTTACAAAAATATAATGAAAAATCAGTTTATCAAAGAAAAGTTTCTATTATCAAAAAAAACAAAAGCATATTGGCATTTTAATATTTTTTTTACTAATTTTATTATATATTTGTCTAAATAATGTATAAAACTAATTATGGCTTTAAAATTAAGTAGTATAAAAAATCTTTTTATTGTTGAAGACGATGAAAAAGAAACAGAAAAAGAGCAAAAGAAAAATATTGATTCTAAAGAAACAATAAAAGCTCCAACAGGAACAACAAGTAAGCCTGATTCTAAAATCAGTTGGAAAAGTTCTACATCACATACAACAAGCGAAACTGTTGATACAAATAATTCAAGTGCAAGTAGTAATACTAGCAGCACAGGGCAGTATAATCAAAAAATATTTGATTCTTTAACAAAAGCAATTTTTGACTCAGACTTACCAGGTGAAGATTATTTAGAGTTTATGCAAGCTTTAAAATCAATGAAAGACTTACCTTTAGAGGAGAATATAAAAATGAAAACAGCTCTTGCAACCTTGTCAACAAGAGGGCTAACAGTACAAAAAATAGTTGAAAGTGCCGACTATTATATGAAAATACTTGAAAATGAGAAAAAGAAATTCTATACTGCCCTTGATGGACAAAAAAAGGGTAATGTAGAAAGTAAAAGAAAAGAGATTAGCGATATTGAAGCTCAAAACAAAGCAAAAGCAGAGCAAATAAAAAAACTTACAAATGAAATAAGTGCAAATACTTTAAAAGCTGAAGGATTAAACAAAGAAATTTCAAAGGTAGAAGGAAAAATTAAATCGACCGAGAACAATTTCGTTTTCACTTATAACAAAGTTGCAAATAAGATAACAGCAGACGTAGAAAAAATAAAAATATTATAAAATAGGAAACAAATATAAAACTAAGAAAAATGATAGATTCGGATTCAAAACAAAAATTAAAAACCTTTTGGCAACGTCCTGAAGGAAAACTTGGAGCATTTGTATTATTAGCCATATTAGCTGTAATTATAATAAATTTTACTGCAATATCGTTGTTCTTAACAGCTTTAGTATGGACTACCTTACAAATAGTTGTTGCAGCAACAATAGTTGCAGCAATACTATACGTTATATTTGATCCTAAAATGAGGAATCTAATTTGGTATATGTATAAAAGTATAATCCGCTGGATAACAAGTATTTTTGTTCAACTTGACCCTATTAAAATATTAGAAACTTACATTCAATATCTTTATAAAAATTTAAGAGAGATGGATGTACACATTGCTAAACTAAAAGGACAAATTGCAAAATTAAAAAGCTTTATTGAAAAAAACAGACGTGAAATGGAGCAGAACCTTAAAATGGCAGAAAAGGCTAAGAAA
>JAOZLS010000445.1 GCA_029934705.1 Bacteroidales bacterium
TCCGATACCTTCGTCGTGAACTGGTCGGAATTTCACATTTCGGGCACACACATTGTGCTTGCTGTCATTTTATTTTTAGTGTTTTTTGGTTGCTTCGCAACCTCAAAAAACACTAAAAATAAAACGCCACAAGGCACATTTCCGATATACGCAATGCAAAAAAATCACATAATCAACTTTTTTATAAACCAATTAAATTTTAAAATTATGAATAGAATTAAAAATTTTGTATTACTTGCTATATTGATAGTAGGTCTATTAAGTATAACTTTGACTTCTTGTAAAAAGAACGAAATTGAAGAGGAAGAAAATAATCCTGTAACAATAGAAGTAACTTTACAAAATGTAAACACACCACAAGACATTGTTATTAGATTTGATGAATATCGTGCTGAATTAGCTGTTGAAACAGGTAATGAAGCACATTCTGACGATAAGGTTATTGTGTCAATTCCGTCTGATTTTAGCTTTCCATATACAGTAGATGTTTCAGCTTATTCTAATATAAATTATACTAATATCGAAATAGTCGGTAATATATTTAGTTTTACAATTCCTGCTGATGAGGAATTTGCAGATGCTGATGCACTAAATAATATTGTGGGTCTATTTCCGGAAAATGGTGAGACAGTTACTATTACGGGACCGGTAAATTTTGATTGCACTGATGGAAACTCGCCGGATATAGATTTTTCTAATGTTGATCTATCAGAGCAAGCTGTTCATTTAACTTTGGGAGATAAGGAAGTAGCTTCAACAACCGAACTTGCCAATATTGCGAATTATTCTCCAACTGATGTGGATGGACAAGTGAACGTAACAATGACAGGAAGTGTAACAGTTACTTTTGAACTCTCGGCAGCAGAAGAGAACTTATTTATAAACAGTGGAGTTACAATAACAACAACTGAAACTCTAACCAATATGCTATTTAATGATAATGCAAATCCTGTTACAGATGAAATAATTGAATATTATGGTAATTATTTTACAGAAGATAATAAACCTTATGTTCTTTCTGTTCCTGAAAACCAAACACTAATGGGTGATATAAGTAGAAATGAACTTCATACAAACACAGAACCAACAGAAGGAGAAAAGTATTTTAAAGAAGGAAATTATAATACAACTTATAATCCTGATGCCAGTTATACGGCTCGGTCTATTATGATAGCTAATATTCGACAAGATACATCTTATTTTGATAATACTTTAACTCCTGACTCTACTTCTTATAAAGATATAAATGATGATTATATTACTAATTTAATTATGGGAAGAGAATAATTAATACACAAATCCAGACTTCTTTTATTTGAAAAAATATAAGAAGTCTAATCATCTGTATAAGTTTTAAAAATGTATCTTTACAAAACTTAATCATAGTAAAAATGAACCAAAAAAAAGTAATACGAAAAGGCAGTTCCAATTTCAAAACAATAATAGAAGACAATGGCTATTTTGTTGATAAAACAATGCTTATAAAAGAGTTTTTTGACAATGGTAATTATACTATGTTAATGCCACGTCCTAAAAGATTTGGAAAAACACTAAACCTTTCTATGATTGAACATTTTTTTGATATTCAAAAATCTGACAGTTCAAAATTGTTTACAGAGTTTGAAATAACAAAAGAAAAAGACTTTTGTGAAAAACATCAAAATAAATACCCTATAATAAATATTTCGTTAAAAGATATTGATGAAACAAACTGGAATGATTGCCTTGATAGTTTTAAGAGTTTAATCTCAAAAATGTATGATAAGTATGACTTTTTGCTAAAATCAGATAAACTAAAAGATAATGACAAAGAAAAATATAAAAATATAATATCAGAAACAGCAACTGATACAAAATTTAAAGAAAGTTTAGAAAATTTAAGCAATTATCTGCAAAAACACTTCGGCGAAAAAGTAATTATTCTTGTAGATGAATACGATACGCCTATAATTAATGGATTTTATTATACCAACAAAAATAAAAAAAATGAGAGTATTACTTATTATGAAAATGTAATTAGTTTTATGCGAACATTTTTTGGCAAAGCATTTAAAGGAAACGATGATAATTTGAAAAAAGGACTTTTAACAGGTGTAATGAGAGTAGGAAGAGAAAGTATTTTTTCTAAATGGAATAATTTTGAAGTTTATGGAATAACAATGCCACATTTTGCTGATAAATTCGGATTTACAAAAAGCGAAACAGAAAAATTATTAACTTATTTTAATTTACAAGACGAAATTAAAAATCTTGCAAAATGGTATGATGGTTATAAATTTTATAATATTTCTCAAATTTATAATCCTTGGTCAATAGTAAGTTATGTTTTAAATAAAGAAGCCGGCTATAGACCCTACTGGGTAAACACAGGTAGCGACGTGCTAATTAGAGATAGAATACTTCAACCCGATTTAGATAAGACCTACAAAACTTTACAAAAACTTATTTCAGGAGAAAGCATAATAAAAGAAATAGAAGATAACTTTGTTTTTTCTGATTTTGAAACCGACCGAGAATTATTGTGGACTTTATTGACTTATAGCGGTTATCTAACACAAGTAAGACATATAGAATTAGAAACTTACGAACTAAAAATTCCAAATTTTGAAATAAAAGGTATTTTTAAAAAAATAATAATAAAATGGCTGACAAATAAAATAAAATTTCGTAAAGACTTATTAATTTCTACGTCAAAAAACTTAATCAATAATGAAATAGAAGAATTTGAAGTTGGATTTAAACAAATACTTGGAGACACTTTAAGTTATTTTGATACTGCAACAGTAAAGACACACGGTCGTGTGTCTCAACAAAGCGAACAATTTTTTCACGTTTACACACTTGGCTTGCTTGCAATTTTAAGTGATGATTACATAATAAGTTCAAACAGAGAAAGTGGCGAAGGACGATATGATATTGTTTTAATTCCACGCAATACAGAAAACTATGGAATAATTATAGAAATAAAACAGATTAAAAATCAGCAAGAAACAGAAAAAAAGAAAGATTTTATAGATAGGATAAATAACAAAATAGATGAAGCATTAGAGCAAATAGAACGAAAAAAATATTACAAAACATTACTTGCTCATAGAATAGAATTAGATAAAATTAAAAGAGTTCCAATTGTTTTTGCAGGAAAAGAACCATATATAACAAAGTTGCCAATAGAATGATAATAAAGCGTATATCATTTTGTTGGTTGTCATTTTATTTTTGGTATTTTTTGGTGCTTCGCACCAAAAAAATACCAAA
>JAOZLS010000118.1 GCA_029934705.1 Bacteroidales bacterium
TCAAGATGTAAATTTGCAAGCTTTTTTATCAAAATATTAATTCTATAATAATCAAACTTACTTTTACTACGTTACTTTTATTCAGCTCATAATAACCTGCTTTAAAACAAGTTGTTATGAGCGAGAATAATCCTACCAAAAAAAATGTTGTCCTTTTGTTAACCCTCTTTGTTATCCTTTTGTTAACCTGTTTTTTGTGAAAACAACAAATTTTAGTCGTTTCTTTGTAAAAAACTAAAAAATATGCCAAACGAAAATAAAATAATTGACAAATCAATTGACGAATTAATTGAACAATGTGAAGGACAAAACGAAGCCCTCGAAAAAATATTGGAGAAAATTGTTATAAAACAAAATAGTGATAATATCAAAGATAAAAAGACAAATAAATAATTAAACAACTTTATACATTATAATAAAAAAACAGATCTATGAAAACATCTTTTATTTTTAAAACTTTACTTACTCTTATGCTTTTTATAACAAGCATAACAAGCATTTATGCACAAAACTGCACAATGAATGCAGGGGTAAGTAATACCAGTCATTGCCTATCCGACCCACTTTTTTTAGACGGGAATGCAAGTGGTTCTGCTGGAACAAATTCTCCTGGAGACGACCCTGTATGGTCACAAATAGCAGGACCAACAGCGGGAGTTGTAATCGTTGATGTTTTCGATTTAGGTACACAAGTTACAGGAATTACAGCAGGCAACACCTATACATTTCGGCTAACGGCTACTTGTCAGGATGGTGTAACAGTTCATAACGATGTTACATACACTGTTGTAGAAAACACAGTTGCAACGGCAACCGATATTATATCCTGTAACGGAACAGATATTGGCAACCTTACTGGTAACATACCTAGTTTAACTGGTGAAGTAGGCGAATGGACAATAATAGGAACTGACGGTGCAGGTATAACAATAACAGATATAGCCAACCCTACTTCTTTGTTCTCGCTAAATAAAAACGATGGAGGTAATACTACACTAAGGTGGACAATTTCTGGAGTAGGAACTTGTGAGTCTTATGTAGAAATAACAATAACAAACAGAGGAGGACGTACAGTAGATGCAGATAAAGGGGATGCAGATAATAGTGAAACTCTTACTGCATGTTATGAAACTTCGCAAGATTATCAATTAGACGGGTCTTTTCCTGGAAAATATGGAGATCAACAAGGAGCTTGGAGTTTAGTAAGTGGACCTAGTACACCTGTTTTTCAAAATATAAATAATAGACGTTCGTGGGTTTATGGTCTTATAGAAGGAACATATATATATCAATGGGATGTTACTGGCACTTGCGTTAATGGAACTTCACAAACTACAATAATAGTACCACCTTCAGCTGGTGCCGTTACAACAGTAAACAATAGAACATTAAATTATTGTGGCACGCCTACCGAAATTGTTTTAGAAGGAGTAACGCCACAAGCAGGCGAAACTGTTGAATGGACTTTTACCGATTCTAATCCCAATGGTGCTTCTCCGTCAATTACAAGCCCAACATCAGCTACTACAACAGTAACAGGTATTGATGCAGTAACATATAGTCGTTATGATTTTCAATATACTATTACAAATTCAGGTGGTTGTTCTGATGATGGCAGATATCGTGTTGAAATAAAAGACGACCCTGCAGTAGATATTACTGATGCTGATATGATTTTGCAGTGTGGCGACGATGAAGCAACTATAAACTTCACGAATCCAAAACATAATAGTCCTTACGACACAGAATGGAGAATAATAAGTGGACCTTATACTACAAATTGGACTAATACTAATGCCTCGCCTGTTGATATAGACTTCACTGAATTTGGAACATTTACAGTGTCTCTTAGAAATCGTTTTATCGCAAACCCTAATTATGGCTGTGATGATGCTTTTGATAATATAAACATTACAATATCTGAAACTCCTACGGCTTCAAATGCCGGAACAAATCAAGTTTTAGCATGTAATATAGTTGAAACAGACCTTGCAGGTAATACACCAGTTTCAGGCAGTGGGCAGTGGGCACAGATAAGTGGACCCAATACTGCTACTGTTGCAAATGTTTATGATGCTTCTTCCAATATAAGTGGATTAATTGAAGGAGTTTATACTTTTAGGTGGATAGTTTCTGGTGGACCATATTGTCCAGCAACTGAAGACGAAGTAGATGTTACTGTTTCAACGCCTACTACCACAACTACAGGAGCAGGAGCAGACCAAGCAATTTGTGGAGGATCAATTGTATATTTAGAGGCAGGAACGCCAGCACCAAATGAAACAGGAACATGGTCTATAATATCTTCAGTTCCTGTTGACGGAACTATAACTTTTTCAGATATACATGACCCAGATGCAACAGTTACAGAATTAAACCAATCAACAATATATAATTTTAGGTGGTCGGTAGAAAGTGAGTGTGCCAGTGCGTCTGCTGATGTGAAGGTTGTTACATCAGGTCTTACAGGACCAAGTATTGCTGATGCTGGTGGTGACCAATGTCAATCCGATGGAACAGTTACTATAAATATGGCAGGAAATAATCCGGCAGTAGGAACTGGAACTTGGACAATATTAAACGGACCTAATACACCTACTATTACAGATATTAATTTATCTAGTACTACAATTGCAGGTATGATAAATGGTATTTATGAAATTGAATGGGCAATTACAAATGTAGGCTGTCAAGTTACAAGAGATACAACTTTTGTAACCATTGCAGCAACTTCAACCACTGCTATTGCAGGATCAGATCAAGGTTTATGTGGAAACTCTGTTACACTTGCAGCTACTCCTCCAACAGATGGAGAAGGAACATGGACACAAGTATCTGGCTTGCCTGGTTGGTCTATTGATGATGAACATAGTCCCACAGCAATAATCTCCAGCCTTTCTTCTGGAAGCTATATTTTTCAATGGGAGGTAGGTTACGGAACATGCCCTTCAACTACCGATGAAATACTTGTTAATATAACAAACTCTCCGCCAACTGCAGATGCAGGAACGGATATTGATATTTGTAATAATGCAACAAGCACTACACTTGCAGCAACTCTTCCAGCTGGCTCTTCTGCTTTTTGGTCGATACAATCAGCTCCAAACACTCCAGATATTACAGACTGGACTGACCCTACTACAAATGTTAGTAGTTTAGAAAGTGGTGTATATACATTAAGGTGGAATGTAAATAACGGACCTTTCTGTCCGGCTACCGAAGACGATATGATTATTAACGTAGCGAGACCAGCTGACGCAGGAAGCGATGATGACTTATGTAATTCTGAAGGTGTTTTGCTTGAAGGAAATCCTGAAACTATAGGAACTTGGTCAAATGTTAGCGACCCAGGAACAACACCTGTTTTAACAGTTGCAAATCCTAATTCAGCTCTTGCAAATGGATTAACTGCCGAAGGAAATTATACTTTTAGATACACACTGCCAGCAATATTTGGTTGTCCATCTTCTTCTGATGATGTGCTTATTACACAAACTCCAATTGGAGTAGCAAATGCTGTTAATGGCGGTAATGTTTGTCTTGGTAACGATGGAACAGTAACAGTAAGCAATGCTGTAAATACAGTATTATACACAGCATATATTGGCGGTTCACTAGTAGCAACTGGGACAGGAACAGGTGGAGACCTTGATATTACAATTCCAAGTGCAGATTTAACCCCAGTTGGAACATACACAATAGAACTAATTGGCGAAAACGGAACTTGTACATCAGAACTTGATAATGATGCAACTATTGAAGTTGTAGATTGTGCAGCAGATGCCGATTTAGAAATTGTAAAAACAGTTGATAATTCTACTCCAAGTATAGGCTCAAACATTGTATTTACTTTAACTGTAACTAATAATGGAACACAAGATGCAACAAATGTTGTTGTTAATGACTTATTACCAAGTGGATATGCTTGGGTTTCTGATGACGGTGCAGCTTACGATGAAATAACTGGAGTTTGGACAATAGGAAGTCTTACAAATGGTTCAGTTGTAACATTAAATATTACTTGCACTGTTCTTTCTACAGGAATTTATGCAAATACAGCAACTGTAGCAGGAGACCAAAACGACCCAATTCCAGGAAACAATACAAGCACAAATACGCCAGATATAGGAAATTCCGATTTGCAAATTGTAAAAACGGTTAACAATTCAACTCCAACAGTAGGAGATGATATTACATTTACATTAACTGTTACCAATAATGGACCAGATAATGCAACAAATGTTGTTGCAACTGATATAATACCAACAGGTTACACTTATCTTTCTGATAATGGTGGAGGCACTTATGTTCCTGCAACTGGACTTTGGACAATAGGAAATCTTGCAAACGGAGCAAATACATCTCTTCAAATTACAGTTACAGTAAATGCTTCAGGTGATTACACAAACTCATGCTCGGTAACAGGAGATGAAGACGACTCAACTCCGGGTAATAATGATGATGATGAAACTCCAGATGTTAAAATTGCTGATTTGCAAATTGCAAAAACAGTTGATGATGCTAATCCAAACGTAGGAGACAATATTGTATTTACTCTTACTGTTACTAATAATGGAGGAAGCGATGCTACAGGAGTAGCAGTAACAGATGTTTTACCAACAGGATATTCTTTTGTGAATGCAACAGCATCAACAGGTTCTTGGACTGCACCAACATGGACAATTGGAAATCTTAATAACGGAGACAGTGAAACATTAGATATTGAAGTTACAGTATTAGCAACAGGAATATATATGAATAGTGCTTCGGTAAGTGGAATCGAATACGACCCAACCCCTGATAACGACGACGATGACATAACGCCAGTCATTCAAAGAGCTGATTTAGAAATTCAAAAAACAGTGAATAATTCTACACCAAATGCAGGAGATGATATTATATTTACATTAACAGTAACTAATAATGGACCAGATGCTGCAACAGGTGTAAGTGTTATAGATAATTTGCCAACTGGATATACTTATGTTAGTGAAACTCATTCGGCTGGAACTTGGTCAGACCCAACTTGGACAATAGGGAATCTGCCAAATGGAGCAAGCGAAAGTATGAATATAACTTGTACCGTATTAGGTGCAGGAGATTATACAAACTCGGCAGCAGTAACAGGTAACGAAGATGACCCTGACCCAAGTGATAATAATGACGATAATACTCCAACAGTTAGTAATGCAATGAATGCCGTATTAAGTGTAACACAACACGGAGACGAAGCAGGACCAACTGATATTGAATACACCGTAACATTAAGTGAGCTAAATAATACAGGTTCAGATATTACTTTTGATTTTGATGATTTAACAACAGGAACAGCAACAAGCGGTTCAGATTACACAGCAGTTGGCGGTTCAGCAACAATAACAGTAGCCAACGGTTCAGCAATAGGAACAATAATAATTCCAGTAACTGACGATGTTTTATTAGAAACGACTGAAACAGTAATTTGTCAAATATCTAATCCAAGTAATACTTCTGTTACAATAACAACACCAAATGCAACTGCAAATATTACAGATAATGACGGAGTAAATGCCGTATTAAGTGTAACACAACACGGAGACGAAGCAGGACCAACTGATATTGAATACACCGTAACATTAAGTGAGCTAAATAATACAGGTTCAGATATTACTTTTGATTTTGATGATTTAACAACAGGAACAGCAACAAGCGGTTCAGATTACACAGCAGTTGGCGGTTCAGCAACAATAACAGTAGCCAACGGTTCAGCAATAGGAACAATAATAATTCCAGTAACTGACGATGTTTTATTAGAAACGACAGAAACAGTAATTTGTCAAATATCAAATCCAAGTAACGGTTCAGTAACAATAACAACATCTGATGCCACTGCAAATATTTTAGATGATGACGAATTAACTGCAATTGACGATTATTACATAGTTAATGAGGACGAAAGTTTAAACGAAAATGTTTCTGTGAATGATATAGGTTTAGATAATACACCACTTACATTTACAATTATTACAGATGTAACTAATGGTACTCTTGTTATAAATAATGATGGAACTTTCACATATATTCCTAACGAAAATTATTATGGAAATGATAGTTTTGTTTACGAAGTTTGTGATGCAAACTCCGTATGTTCACAGGCAATTGCAACGATTATTATAAATCCTGTAAATGATGTACCTGTAGCTGTAAATGATACATTATATGGGAATATCAATACTGATATTGTAGGTAACGCTTCTACAAATGATTTTGGATTATATGATACTCCAATTATATTTACTTTAGATTCGGATGTAACAAATGGTACATTGTACTTCAATGATGACGGAACATTTACCTATACTCCAAATCAATATTTCTTTGGTACAGACTCTTTTACATATTCAGTATGTGATGACGACGGAGAATGCTCTTCAGCAACAGTTATTCTTATAATTGAAACAGATAACAATGCAGAGATTATTATTCATGATGCTTTTTCACCTAATAATGATGGATTTAATGACTTTTGGGTAATAACTGGTATCGAAAACTATCCAAATAATAAAGTTTTAATATTTAACAGATGGGGTAATAAAATTTATGAAAAGAATGGTTATCTAAATGAATGGGATGGAACAAATATGTTTGGCGTAAGTGTTGGAAATGAACTTCCAAATGGAACATATTTCTATATTTTAGAAACTAATAACGGAAGTGAAGCTATAAAAGGCTACATATACTTATCCCGATAAATAATTCATACACGGCAAGCTTGCCTTGCCGTGTATATATTTAATTTTACAATTAAAATTACTTAAAATGAAAAAAATATACATATTATTTATTACTGCTTTGCTTTCATATAATGCTTTTGCTCAGCAAGATGCAATGTTCACGCATTATATGTTTAATACTTTAGCAGTAAATCCTGCTTATGCAGGCTCTCGTAATGCACTTACTTTAACTGCATTACACCGCTCACAATGGGTTGCTTTTGACGGAGCTCCTACAACACAAACCTTTACAATGCACTCTCCTATCATAAAACAGAATATAGGACTTGGTTTTTCTTTTATTAACGATAAAATAGGACCAGTAGATAAAACATCTTTTTTTGCCGATTTCTCTTATACTTTTAAAATTTCTGAAAAAGGAAAATTATCAATGGGAATAAAAGGAGGATTAAATATTATGTCTGTTGGTTTAAGCGACCTTAATGTAGAAGATGCTTATGATCCAGTTTTTGATCAAAATATAAAAAGTAAACTTCTTCCAAACTTTGGTTTTGGAATTTACTACCATACTGATAGATATTATGCAGGAATTTCAACACCTTCGCTACTTGAAGTAAATTTTGACGATAATACTGTTGAAGGTAGTGCTAACTTATTTAGTGAAAAAAGACATTACTTCTTTATTGCAGGCGCCGTTTTTAATCTTAACGAAACTGGCAGTATTAAAATAAAACCTACAACTTATGTAAAAATGACAAATGGAGCTCCTTTAGAAGTTGATTTAACTGCTACATTTATTTTTCAAGATAAATTCTGGGCAGGACCAATGATGCGTACAGGCGATGCTGTCGGTGTTATTGCCGGACTAAATATTACAAATCAATTATCAGCAGGTTACTCTTTTGACTGGTCCTTTACTAACAAAACATTTTCATATAATCTTGGCTCTCATGAAATAATGCTGAGATACGATTTTGTTAAAGTTGGGAATGACAAAGTCCTTTCTCCACGATATTTCTAAATAATTAAATTATTACTTGTAAAAAAAATACTATGAAATTTAAGAACATACTTACTCTATTAGTCGTGTTTAGTTTATCGTTGAACTTTTCTTTTGCACAGAAAAGAGTTTTAGTAAAAGCCGATAAATTATATAATAACTTTAATTACATTGAAGCTATTAAACAATACGAACAAATTAGTAATAAAACACCAGAAGTTTATCAAAAACTTGCAACTAGTTATAGACTAACTAACAACACAATAAAATCTGAAGAATATTATGCTCTTTTATCAAATTCTAGAAAAATAACTGCACAGGATGTTTATTTTTACTCTGCAACGTTACAGTCTAATAACAAGTTTGATGAAGCTAGAGAACAAATGAAAATTTTTAACTCTTTACAAAAGAAGGACGGAAGAGCAAAAAAATATTTGAATAATTTTGGATCTCTTAGCTCTTTGCAAAATGATGAAGGACGATTTATAATAAAAAACTTGAAACTAAATACAAAGAATGACGATTTTTCCGCTGTATATTATAAAAATACTGTAGTTTTTGCCTCTACAAATATGGCTTTTCAACCAATACAAAGGGAATGGACATGGAATCACTTACCTTTTCTTAACATATACACCGCTGACCTAGATAGTGCTTACGAGCTTGTTAATGTTAAATATTTTGATAAAAAGTTAAATAAAAAATACCATGAAGGACCTGCATCTTTTGCGAAAAATGGCAAATTTATGGCATATACTCGAAATAATTACGAAGAAGTTGCTAGTGATGATATTGTTAGACTTAAAATCTTTTTTAGAGAAATGAAAGATTCCTCTTGGCTAGAGCCTGTAGGATTTCACCTTAACAGTTCTGAATATTCTGTTGGGCAGCCAGCACTAACAGCCGATGGTAACACAATGTACTTTGTGTCCGATATAGAAGGAGGATTTGGTGAAACTGATATTTATTATGTTGTGAGAGATACCTCAGGGAATTGGAGTAAACCTATAAATATGGGTGATAAAATTAATACAGAAGGTAAAGAAATGTTCCCTTTTATTCACAAAAACGGAATGCTTTTCTTTTCTTCTGATGGACACTTAACTCTTGGGGGCTTGGACATTTTTTATACCCAACTTAACAACAATATCCCTAACGATATCATTAACTTAGCCTATCCTGTAAATGACCATAAAGACGACTTCGGCTTTGTAATTAGTGATGACCTACTTTCAGGTTTTTTCTCCTCTAATAGAGATGGAGGAAAAGGAAATGATGATTTATATTCTTTTAGAATGTTAAAACCATTTGGGAAAATATTAAAAGGTATTACTATAGACGACTCTGGAAATATTTTGGCAAATACTCAAGTTATATTATTTGATTTTGAGAAAAACCCTATTGATACAGTTTTAACAAATAATGAAGGTAAATTTTCTTTTATAATTTATGAAGATAATGATTATAATCTTACAGGAGAAAAAGACAAATATATTAATGCTGAAAAAAGTGTAAGTTCTAAGGGAACAGAAAAAGAAATTTATACAGAATTAATTCTTCCCCAAAAATCAAATATTTCTGTAGTTTGGGTTGTTACTGACTCAATAACTAGAAACCCTATACCTAATGCTTCATTAGCAATAAATAATATAATTTCAGAGGAGCAGTATAATTTAATAACTGATGAAAATGGGAAAGTGAAAATTGAATTGAAAGATGCAAAAATAAATGATCCATTAAAATATAATTACAAAGTTAATAAAGATCAATATATTGTTATATCACGTATTTATGATAAAAACATTGTGAATAATAGCGAAATATTAATACCTGTAACCCTACTAAAGCTTGAGGTAGGAATTGATTTAAGTGATATTATTAATATTAACCCTATATATTTTGATTATACAAAGCATAATATAAGACCAGATGCCGCAATTGAGCTAGATAAAATTGTAAAAGTAATGAATGACAACCCTACAATGGTAATTGAATTATCATCACACACTGACTGTAGAGGTAGTAACAATTCAAACATTAGTTTATCAGACAGAAGAGCAAAATCATCTGCCAATTATATTAAAAAGCGTATTACAAATCCACAACGTATTTATGGAAAAGGCTACGGCGAAACTAAAATTATTAACAAATGTAAAGATGGTGTAAAATGTAACGAAGATGAACATCAAATAAATAGACGTACAGAATTTAAAATTATAAAAATGTAAGCCCTATTAAATAGTTTTTAGCCCTCTATATATTTGTAGAGGGCTTTTTTTTTATTTAATTTACTAAAGTTTTTGCATTCATTTTATACTGACTATCAATAAAAGCCTCGCAAGTTACTCGTAATGAAAAAAATGCAGGCATAATTGCCAAAATAGGATAAGTTGACAATTATTAATCTTTTATTTTTGTTTGTAAATCTTGTAAATTTTAATTTCTACTAAGGTTTTAAATAATAAAATACTCGTGCTGAGCATTTGCCGAAGTAAGGTTTTATACCAATTATGATTATTCGCAAAAGTATAAAATACGTTGAAAAACACTAACAGTATGTTAATTAAGTGCTTTTATGAAATGTGAATATGTTGATTATTAATGTATTATCTTTTTGTGGTGAAATTACAACAATCTAATAATCTTATTATTATGAAGGCAAAAACTTTAGTGATTTACTAAGATTATTTTTGAGATAATTTAGCTCAAAGTTTTATTTTATCCATAACCATGGCAGCAGCACCAATAACAGCTGCATTTTTATTCATTAGTTCTGAAGGTAATATCTCTACTTTATTCTGAAAAACTTTTAAAAGTGATTTTTCCATATATTTTTTTACCGGTTGAAA
>JAOZLS010000119.1 GCA_029934705.1 Bacteroidales bacterium
TATATAAAGTCGGATAATGCGATAAGGCTACTAAAATTGATAATTTATAGCGTTCAGGAAAAACTCTATTTTGCCCAATTGCATTATAAAGGCTGTCATGCTTTTGCGAAACACTAGCACTATCATAAAGTACTGTTTGTGATAGTGCTAAATTTACAGATATTAAAAAAAATATAATAGAAATGAAAAGTTTCATGCGGAAGCTATTGATTTTTTAAGACAAATATTAAATCAAAGATACAATTTTTTAATTTAGAGGATGCCTTGGAATAGCAAGTCATCGTATCAATATGCTAATAAACAGATTATCATACCCAAATTATTTCACTTAAATTGAAAATAGTGATACGATGACTATCAGTATATTGCCAAAAACAATGCTAAATAACATATAAAATATTTTTGTCATTACGAAAAAAAAACAGCTTTGTGCAAATTAATTTATACACAAACTAAATACACGAATTATGCAAAAACCACACTTATTATTAACTGTACTACTTGGTATTACACTTGTTTTCCATAGTTGTACTAAGGAAGAAGTTAAACCTGAAAACGAAATTGGTCTTTCAGAATATATTGATGAATACGAAGGGCAATTTAAAAGAGAATTTACCGTTTCTGATAAAAATGGAAATACTGCTTTTTACGCGGCTTATTCAAAAGATGAAGAAATGTTAAATAATTTTGTAAACAACACTAAATTTACTTTAACTACAAATGATGTGGATATTGAAAGTATGAAAAATAAGCTTAGACCTGACCACAATAAAAATAAAGTTAAACAAAACCATGATGAAGAGGACGATGGCATTACAATTGAGTTAATAACAAGTAATGTGAAAAAAGGGATTACAAACTTTAGTCTAAACATAATTGAACCTACACAAAAAACTAGTAAAAGGTATATTACTAGAACGTTTAAAACAAGTAAAGCTTTTATGGCAATAAGAAATACTGGTTCTTCAATGTTTTTAGAAAAAGTAGGCACAACAAAATGTTTATTATGCACTTTTAAGTGGGAAACATATTATAACGATTTTTATTCGAATTATTCAGATTGGATTTTTGATAATAAAAATGACTATTACAGAGTAGGCATTAAAATTATGTATTCTACTGGAGATAATATTAGTTATTCAATTACTTATAATGATAATGAATATAGAGGAGATTATTGTACAATCGGTAATTGGAATGGAGGGTATGGTTGTTATGTTGGAACAGCACCTTCAGGAACTACAGCTTTTATGTATCCAAATAAGTTTGGGAATTTTTATTATACAAAAGTAAGTACAGGAACAACATGTCCATATCCAGGTAGTTGGTATGACGGTGCAAATTGTTATGTTTGCGATATTCCTGATAATACAACAACTTATGGTTACATATCATTAAACAGATGGTATATAAAATCTGAACTTGAATAATTAAGTAAATAAATAAGAGTTGTTTTAATATATTTAGGAACAACTCTTATTTTACAAAGAAAATAATTGTAAAATGAAGAAAATAATAATTTTAGCATTAATAATTAGTATTGCACTAAGTGTAAATGCACAAATATACTCTGGTGCATACCTCAATAATAATTATATTAATACTCAAATGGTGAAAAGTGGTTATGGATTAGGTTATAAATTTATGTTAGGTTATAAAGTTAATAAAAAAATTAAAGCTGATATAAATATTGCTAGTGATTTATATACTATAGAATATATATCTGGAGACTATTATAAAATGAATTCATTTTATGCTAATTTTACTTACAATATAACAAGTAAAAGAAGAGTAAAGCCATATATTGGACTAGGGACAGGACTTTTTCAGAAAAAAACGAATCTGCCATACTTTGATTTTAGCAAACCTATGTCTGTTAATTATGCAAATTTAAACGAAAATGAAAAATCTTTTGGTTTTTTATCTACAATTGGTTTTGAATTAAAACATCCCGATATAAAAAACTTGAATTGGGATATTGGTATAAGTTATTATAGTATTTTTACAGAATATTATACAGGCAATACTCAATTAAAAATTGGTTTGTTGTATTATTTTAATAAAAGCTCTTCTTAAATTTAAAAAAATATTAACCAAAATTTGTCTGGTTACAACATGCCTAGACAAATTTTGGTTATCTCATTAGTTAATTATAAAAAAACGTATGTTAATAAGACAGTTGAAAATTCACATATTATTATTATTTATGTCAATATTTATATTTGCGTGTAACAATAATGAGCCAAATAAACCAATAATAAATGATACTAATATTGCGGCAACTATAGAAAACGATACAATTAATTTATTTGAGATTGATTCTGCAATAAGTCAACAAATTTATGATTTGCGGATGCAATATTTTGAAGTTCTTATATCTCGGAGGTTATTAAAAAATGAAGCAGAAAAACAAGGAATAGAGATAAGCAGATTAGTAGAAACTAAAATTAATAATCTTGCTACAAAAGTAACAACAGAAGATATTCTAAATTATATTAAAACAGAAGAAATTGATTATGTTGACACTACGTCTATAATAAATTATCTTACATTACTAAAGCAAAAACAACGACACAGTATATTTATAGATTCACTTAAAGAAAATACAAAAATTTGTATCAAGTTAGTTCCACCATTAGCGAAAACCATAGATACATCAGGAATTTATTATCATAAACTTAATAATTTAGAGTCAGAAAATATAATTTATATTATTTCAGATTATAAGTGTTCTGCTTGCATAAAAGCCGAAAAAAAGTTACAGTTATTATACAAAAAGTATAATAAAGAGATTGAATTTAGATTTGTATATTTCAGTAGTTATATTGATAAAGCAGGATTAGCATCAGAAGCAGCATTTAATCAAAATAAGTTTTTACAAATGCATGATAAATTATTTTCGTCTAAGCTAAATAATAAGTTTAATTTTATAAAACTAGCTGCAAATTTTAATATAGATACTGTAACATTTAATAAAGATATGAATGATTCAAATATATTAAAAACATTAGTAAAGAATAGAAACCTGTTAATTTCAAGAGAGATATACTCTACTCCAAGTTTTATTATTAATAATAAATTATATGATGACAAAAATGCTATGCTTTACATTGAAACTATTATTAAAAATGAAATAAACTACATGTCTAATAATTAATTAATCAACCAAAAACCAACATGAAAAAAATATCATTATTCTTACTTTTAGTAATAATTTTTTCTTCTTGCGAAAGTATTATTGAAATTGAATTAGAAAAGAAAGAACCAACTATTGTTGTAAAATCATTATTTGCACCCTTTACACCACCTTATCCGCAGGAATTTAAGTTTGATATAACTAGTAGTATTAATATTTTAGATACTATAAATTCTAAAATTAACATAACTAATGCAAACGTATTACTTTATGAAAATGGGATTTTAGTTGAAACAGTAGCATATATTGATACTGCTGGGTATTATGTAAGTTCTATTTTCCCTCAAACAGGTAATGAATACAGGCTTGAAGTTTCTGCACCAAATTATCCTTCAATTAATTGTTCAAACATTGTTCCTGAGCGTGTTATTATTGACACTGCTTCTGTAATTAATTATATTGGTACTGATGCTAACGGTGCGCCAATGGCTGAAATAACATTGAGCTTTAGTGATAACGAAAATGAAGTTAATTATTACGAAATATCTGCTACATCACCAGGTACTCTAACAGGTTATTTTCGTTTATCTGCTAATGATGACGCTATTACATCTGAAAGTTATTATCCTTCTGTTCTCATGTTTGATAGAAAAAATCCAGCATTTTTACCTTTTAAAGATATTAAATTTAATGGGACTCAAAAAGAACTTAAAATAATATATACACCACCTTACAGTTTATATGTTTCGGAAAATAACGAAACCCGCTTTATAGATTCGCATTTAATAGAAATAAATTTATACAGTGTATCGGAAGATTATTATAAATACAGAGCTACATATTTACAGCATATAAATAATCAAAATGGTGATGTTCTTTTTGGTATGAATGAACCTATAAATGTATATTCCAATATTGAAAACGGATATGGAATATTTGCAGCCTATCAAAGCCATTTGGTGCAACTAGAAGTAGAAGGTTTGCAATTCCAATAATTCGTAAACCTTTTCAGAATAAAATTGTCTATTTAAAAAACCAAACATGAATAAAATTAAATTAATTATTTTCGTATTATTTTTTGCGAATATTACTTCAACTTTTGCCCAATCATATACCATAAGTGGATATGTAACAGACGCTAATACAAATGAAAATTTAATAGGGGCAGTTGTTTCTATTGCTTATGGCAAAATAGCTACTGTAACAAATTCTTATGGCTTTTACAGTCTCACTATAAATAAAAAAGATAGTGTTTTAATAAATGTTTCCTTAATTGGATACAGAAAAATATATATACCAATTACTATAAAATCTCAAATATTAAATTTTGAATTAACCGCTCAAAATAAAGAAATAGAAGAAGTTATAGTTACTGTAAATAACAAAAATGTTGTTAATAATAATGAAACAGGTATTTTAAGTATTCCAATAAAAGAAATTAAAGTTCTTCCTAATCTTTTTGGAGAAGTTGATGTAATAAAAGCTTTTCAACTAATGCCAGGAGTACAATCGGGAGGAGAAGCCAAAAGCGGTTTATATGTGAGAGGTGGCGGAGCAGACCAAAATTTAATTTTACTAGATGAAATACCTTTATATTATGTTAATCATTTTGGAGGTATGTTTTCAATTTTTAATGCTGATGCTGTAAAAAATGTAAAATTAATAAAAGGAGGTTTCCCTGCACGTTATGGTAGCCGATTATCGTCAATATTAGATGTAAGACTAAAAGATGGCAATATGCAAAAGTTTCAAGTTCAAGGAACTATAGGTGTATTATCGTCTAAAATACTAATTGAGGGTCCTATAATAAAGAATAAATCATCATATATTTTTTCGATAAGAAAAAGAGCTTTACCATTATTTTCTCTTATAACAAAAGGATGTATTAACTATAATTTTTATGACACAAATTTTAAACTAAACCATAAAATTTCAGACAAAAACAGATTGTTTTTAAGTTTTTACACAGGAAATGATATAATACATTTTAAAAGCGAAATTGAAGAAGATGCAGAGAAAATAAAAACAGAAAAAAAATCTAAATGGGGAAATACGCTAGGTGCATTAAGATTTAATCATATTTTCAACTCAAAATTATTTGCGAACCTTACAGTTTCATACACTAAATATAACTATTTAAACGGTGTTACTTATAATAAAGAGACCGATACAACTTCAGTTTACGAAAAAAATGAAGTTAGCTCAGGAATTCAAGATATTAATACAAAATTAGAATTCGAACATTTTATTCTATCAAATTTAAAATTTAGATACGGGTTAAATTCTATTTATCATATTTTCACACCTAGTCAAACAAGTTTTTACAGAGAAAGCAATTATCTTGCAAATATTGATACTACTTTTAATAAATTTAAAACTCAAGCCTTTGAAAATTCAGTATTTGCCGAAACAGAATTTAAGTATAAATTTATTAGTGCTAATTTAGGAATAAGAGCATCGAATTATATTATAGGAAATACAAATTATACATCTTTTGAACCTAGAGTTTTAATAAATTTTATTGTTTCAAATAAAGTTTCATTCAAGTACTCATTTGCAAAAATGACCCAATATATTCATTTATTAAATTATTCAGGTGTAGGTTTGCCCTCCGATTTTTGGATGCCCTCAACAGAAAATGTAGTGCCAGAAACTTCTTATCAACATGCAGTAAATGCATCATTTCTTTTTTATAATAATATATTAGAATTTAGTGTTGAAGCATATTATAAAGAAATGGAAAATTTAATAACTTTTAAAGCTGGAAATTCCTTTTTCAATACAACAAAAAATTGGGAAGAGTTAATCGAAAAAAATGGAACAGGAGCATCTTCTGGTATAGAGTTATTACTTCAAAAAAAGAAAGGCAAACTTACGGGGTGGGTAGGTGCAACAATTTCAAAATCGCAACGTCAATTTCAAAATTTAAACTCAGGCATAGCTTATCCATATAGTTATGATAGCCCTTTTGATGTTGGAATTGCATTGCAATATTCGCTAACAAAAAACATTACAGCATCGGCAACATGGACATATCGCACAGGTTACCCTGTTACACTTGCAACAGAAAGATATTTTGATGGACAAAAAGAAGTTTTTATATATGACGAGATTAACTCATATAGAATGACCGATTTCCATAGGCTTGATGTAGCTTTAAACTTTAAAAGACAAAAAAAATGGGGTGAGCGTACTTGGTCTGTCAGTTTTATAAATGTGTATAACAGACAAAACCCCTATTTTTATTATTATTACCGTGAAAGTTTTCCTTTAACATCTCATACTGTAAATTTACCGCAAGAATCAGAACCATTAAAATTATATCAAAGAAGTTTTTTTCCTTTTTTACCATCTTTTAGTTATAGTTTTTCGTTTTAAGATAAAATAAATATATAAGTAACTCCTAAAAAACAAAGTTAAATGAAACACTATATTCCAAACCTCTTAAATTTCTATTATATTTAAAAGGTACAAAATACCCGACCCTATTATCTATTAAAAAGTACTTATTTTTAAATAATTCCAAACCGAAAAAAGCTTTTAAATATGGCATTGTCGATTTTCGATTATTGGCAGTAGCAAACACTCCTCCTAAGTTGTAACCTGTATATAAATTAAGCCATTTTCGTTTACCTCTACCAAAATGCTTAGTGTAAAAATCTTGACCAAATCCAAAATGAAAAAGTTCGGTAAACATTGAAGAATCGGGGTTTTCTATTGAAGAATTCTTTAATGCACCAACCGAAAAATAACTTTTACCCTTTGTAATCATGTATTTTAAAGCGTAACCCATATATAAATCAGACGAAAGAGCTGTATTAGGGTTTTCAACAAATAAAATATCATAAGAAGCACCAGGCATATTAACCCAACTGACGCTACTGCTAGTTAAATCAACCTCATCGTCATAAATTTTTAACTTAACTTTATATAATTTATTGTTCTCATAAGATTTCATTCCTTGTTCTAAATCGAAAATAAGTTTCTCAATTTCTCTTAGCTCACGCCAATATTCATAGTATCTTTCATCTTTTTTCTCCATACTATTTAATTCTTTAGTATAAGAAGTTTTTTTCATTGTTAAATACTCTAGTTCATGTTCATCTTTAGTAATTTGTACATCGTAGCTAGTTGTTTTTATTTCTTTTTCTTGTACAAAACCAAGTTCAGGAAGTAACTTGTATAAAATTTCTTTTTTATCTTCTGTCATATAAAATAAGCAGATTAGTCTGTCCTCTTTTTCATCAATCATAAGAATTTGTGATGAATTTTCAGAAACAAAGGCATTTGCTTTTTGCTTGCTTTTTTCAAACGATGGGCTATATATTATTATATTTATATCGGTAAGAAAAGCTTTTGGTTGTTGAGCAAAACTTCCTGTAAATATAAAAACTAACAAAATTATTATTCCTGTTTTTTTCATTATTTAGAGTATTGGTTTAATCAAATATACAAATAAATTTATTAAACTTAACATGAGTTTTGTCTGAAAAAGATAAATACTAAAAGACGAAATATATATATTATCATAATGATATTTTTATATTAACCCTTAAAAGTACTTGTAGGTTTTACATTTAATATTTAAAATTTAGTATTATCTTTGCAAATTCATTTTTGAAAATAAAAGATAAGAATGTCCGAAAAAAATATATCCGTAATTGGAGCTAGAGTACATAATTTAAAAAATATTGATGTTGATATTCCTCGAAATAAATTAACGGTTATTACAGGTTTGAGTGGTAGCGGTAAATCATCGCTTGCTTTTGACACAATTTATGCCGAAGGACAACGCAGATATATTGAAACTTTTTCGGCCTATGCTCGCCAATTTTTAGGAAACCTTGAACGCCCCGATGTTGATAAAATTTCAGGATTAAGCCCTGTTATTTCTATTGAGCAAAAAACAACAAATAAAAATCCTCGATCAACAGTAGGTACAGTTACTGAAATTTACGATTTTTTACGACTCCTTTTTGCACGTGCAGGAACCGCATATTCGTATGAAACTGGCGAAAAAATGGTGAAATATTCCGATGAACAAATACTTGAAATTATATTGTCGGAATTCGATCAAAAAAAAATAATGATTCTTGCTCCTATAATTAAAAGTAGGAAAGGACATTATAAAGAGCTTTTTGTTACACTTCGCAAAAAAGGTTTTATATCGGCACGCATTGATGGTAAAATAACAGAATTAATTCCAAATTTAGCACTCGATAGGTACAAAACTCATAATATCGAAATTGTTATTGATAAACTTATTCCTTCGGAAAAAAATAAAAGTAGGCTGAAAAGCTCAATTAATACCGCAATGAAACACGGAAAAGGTGTAATTACTATTTTTGATATTGAAAAAGATGAAATTCGATATTTTAGTCGTTCATTAATGTGTCCTACCACCGGAATTTCGTATGATGAACCAGCACCAAATTCATTCTCATTTAATTCGCCACAAGGAGCTTGTAGTATTTGTAAAGGTTTAGGAACTATTCATTTACCTGATGTAGATAAAATAATTCCTAATAAAAATATTAGTATAGAAAAAGGAGCAATTATACCTTTAGGAACATATAAAAATAATCTTATTTTTTGGCAAATTGAAGCAATTGGTAAAAAATATGGTTTCACACTTAAAACTCCAGTAAAAAAAATTAAAAAAGAAGCCATTGATATATTATTATATGGAAGCGAAGAAAAATATAAGATTGAAAATTCACCATTAGGAATTTCATCAGACCTTCAACTTTCATTTGACGGAATAATATCAAACATTGAACGCCATAGCGAAAGTTCTCCAGCAAAAGCAAAATCTATTCAACGAAAATATTTTATCGATACAGAATGTCCTGCTTGTAAAGGTAACAGACTGAAAAAAGAATCTTTATGGTTTCGTTTTGCCGAAAAAAGCATTACTGAACTTTCGGCAATGAGCATTTTAGAATTATCTAAATTTTTAGATAATTGTCAAACAGAAATTACAGGTAAACAAAAAATTATAGCTTCAGAAATATTAAAAGAACTTACAACTCGTTTGCAATTTCTTATTGATGTAGGACTTTCATACTTGAGTTTAAATCGAACATCAAAAAGCCTTTCGGGTGGCGAAAGTCAGCGAATTAGGTTAGCATCGCAAATAGGTTCAAAACTTGTAAATGTACTTTATATTTTAGACGAGCCAAGTATTGGGCTTCACCAAAGAGATAACCATAAACTGATAAACTCGTTAATGCAATTGCGTGATACAGGAAACTCTGTAATTGTTGTGGAGCATGATAAAGACATGATGATGGCTGCCGATTATATTGTTGACATGGGCCCTTTTGCAGGAAAACATGGAGGCGAAATTACTGCAATTGGAACTCCTCAACAAATATTAGAATCGAAAAGTTTAACCGCAGATTATCTTAACGAGAAAAAAAACATTGAAATTCCTAAGCAAAGACGCAAAGGCAGTGGCGAATCAATAATATTAAAAGGAACAAAAGGTAATAATCTCAAGAATGTTACACTCGAAGTACCTTTAGGAAAATTTATATGTGTTACAGGCGTTTCGGGTAGCGGAAAATCTACTTTGATAAACGAAACACTTCACCCAATATTAAGTAAGTATTTTTATAAGTCGGTAAAAGAACCTCTTCAATATAAAACAATTGAAGGAATTGATAATATTGACAAAGTAATTGTGGTTGACCAATCGCCAATAGGACGAACACCACGCTCGAACCCAGCAACTTATACTAAAGTTTTTGACGAAATACGAAAGCTATTTGCCGAACTTCCTGAGTCTAAAATTAGAGCCTACAAATTAGGGCGATTTAGTTTTAATGTTAAAGGTGGACGTTGTGAAACATGCCAAGGAGCAGGACTTAGAACTATTGAAATGAATTTTTTGCCAGATGTTTATGTGCCTTGCGAAGACTGCCAAGGAAAACGATATAACAGAGAAACATTAGAAGTTCGATTTAAAGGAAAATCAATAAATGATGTTTTAAATCTTACAATAAATCAGGCTTTTACTTTTTTTGAAGCTAATTATAAAATAAGAAATAAACTTAAAGCTTTAAAAGAAGTAGGCTTAGGTTATTTAACTTTAGGACAAGCATCTACAACAATTTCGGGAGGCGAGTCGCAACGAGTAAAACTAGCTTCGGAACTTGCTAAGCGAGACACCGGAAAAACACTTTACATACTTGACGAACCAACTACAGGATTGCATTTTGAAGATATTAAAATGCTACTGGATGTGCTTAATAATTTGGTTGAAAAAGGAAATACAGTTCTTGTAATTGAACATAATTTAGATGTAATAAAAGTGTCGGATCATATTATTGATATTGGATTAGAAGGTGGCGAGGCTGGTGGGAAAATTTTATGCACCGGAACGCCCGAAGAAGTTGCAAAAAATAAAAAAAGCTATAC